>NZ_LIRL01000014.1 GCF_001419795.1 Streptomyces niveiscabiei | reverse complement strand
GACGACCTCGGGGAGTTCGTCTACGAGAAAGGCGTCGTCCTCGCGCGCGACGGCGAGGAGGCCCGCCTCGTCGAGGACACCGTGCGCGCGCACTTCACCGAGGCGCCCAGCCTGACCGCCGACCACATCCGCCGCGCGGGCCCCGAGACCAACCGCTCCGGCATCACCCGCATCCAGGTCGGCGACCCCGGCCAGGGCATCCGCGCGGGCGGCGACGACCAGACCGTCGCCCACGCGCTGCGCGCCCTCAGCGCCCGCGAGGGCCGCGCCGGCCGCCGCCTGATCAGCCGCAACCACGTCGTCCACATCGCCACCAACGCCTGCCCGGGCGACGAACCGGTGCCCGCCGCCCGCACCGAGGGCACCAACCCCGCGCCCGCCGACGCCGTCCACGACCCCGACACCGCCGTCCGTGTCCTGGTCGTCGACAACGGCCTCACCCGCGACTACCGCGCATGCCCCGGCCTCGGGCATGTCACGGGCGACGCCCAGCTCAGCGAGACCGACGAGCAGGGCGTCCTGCGCCAGTACGCCGGGCACGGCACGTTCATTGCGGGCCTGCTCACCGCCGTCGCCCCCAACACCGACGTCACCGTGCGCGGCACCCTCAACGACGCCGGCGCCATCCTGGAGTCCGAGTTCGGCGAGCGCCTCTTCGACGCCGTCGCCGACGGCTGGCCCGACATCCTCAGCCTCTCCGCCGGCAGCGTCAACGGCCGCACCGACGGCCTCCTCGGCGTCGAGGCGTTCATGACCGCCCTCCAGACCCAGCGCACCCTGCTCGTGGCCGCCGCCGGCAACGACAGCAGGGCCACGCCGTTCTGGCCCGCCGCCTACGCGGGCCTGCCCGAGCACGCCGACTCCGTCCTGTCCGTCGGCGCCCTGCGCGCGGACGGCGCGTTCGGCGCCTGCTTCACCAACTACGGCCCCTGGGTGAAGGTCTACGCCCCCGGCGAGCGCCTCGTCAGCGCCCTCACCGGCTTCGACGCCCCCGTGCCGTACGTCTACCAGCACTCCACCTACGACACCTGCCGCTACGGCTTCGGCTACGCCTGCACCTGCTGCACCCCCCGCCACACCGGCGTCCTCAGCGACCCCGACGAGAAACCCGATCAGGTGATGTTCGAGGGATACGCCGCCTGGAGCGGCACCTCCTTCGCCACCCCCCTGGTCGCCGGACTCGTCGCCGCCTGGATGACCGCGAGCCGCGAGAGCGACCCGCGCGCGGCGGCCCGCGGCCTGCTCACCGCCTGCGCGGACTTCGCCGAGGTGCGCGGCGCGCACGTGACGGCGCTGCGCCCGCCGACCTGGCTCCCGGCCCACGCCGGGCAGCTCGTCGCCCACTCATGAGGGCCGTCGCCCTCCCCGTCACGGCGTACGATGACATGCCGTACACGAGGGGTGGGGCCGTGGACCGTACTGATGTCGGCGCGCTCGTCCAGGCCGCGATCGACGGTGACGCGGCGGCCTGGAAAGCGCTGGTGGAAGGGCTCAGCCCGCTGGTCTGGTCGGTGGTGCGCGCCCACCGGCTCTCCGAGGCCGACGGGCACGAGGTGGCACAGACCGTGTGGCTGCGCTACGCCCAGCACCTGCACCGCATCCGGGAACCCGAGAAATCGGGAGCCTGGCTGGCGCGCACCGCGCGCAACGAGTGCCTGAAGGTCATCAAGGGCCTCAGGCGCCTCACCCCGACCGACGACCCCCAGGTCCTGGACCGGGTCAGCGAGGACCGCACCCCCGAGCAGTCCGTCCTCGACTCCGAGGAGGCCGCCGCGCAGAGCGAACGCGTGCGCCGCCTCTGGCAGGAGTTCGAGGCCCTCGGCGAACGCTGCCGGGAACTGCTGCGGGTGCTCATCGCCTCGCCCCCGCCCAGCTACCAGGAGGTGGCGGACTCGCTCGGCATCGCCGTCGGCAGCATCGGCCCGATGCGCCAGCGCTGCCTGCGCCGTCTGCGCGCCCGCCTGGACGCCCGGGGGCCGCAGTGACCCACGACGACGTGTACGACGGGATGGACGAGCCGATGAACGAGGCCCCCCACGACGACGAGGCCGCGGACGGCTTCGCGGACGACCGCCTGGAGGAGGAACTGCGCCAGGCCGCCGCGATCCTCGACCCGGTGCCCCCGGAGGTGTACCGCACCGCCCTGGAGGCGTACGCCCTGATCGACCTCGACGCCAAGATCGCCGGGCTGACCTTCGACTCGCTGACCCACGGCATCCCCGTACGGGGAGTGACGGACGCGCCGCGCATGCTGACCTTCGACACCGGCGACCTGACGGTCGACGTCGAGGTCACCGCGCACGGCATGTTCGGCCAGCTCATGCCCCCGCAGACGGCCCACATCGAGGTCCTCGGCGGCTCGCGCGCCAGCCGCGCGCTCGACACCGACGAACTCGGCCGGTTCACCAGCGAGGACCCGCTCTCCGGCCCGTTCGCGCTGAGAGTACGGGCCGGCGGGAACGTCGTCGTCACGGAATGGCTGCGCGCCTAGGGCCTGTCCGGCGGATCAGGCCGCGGTCGCGGGGTCTGGCACGCGCATCTGCGGCGTTGTCGTCGGTTGCCGACGCTCCGCGTCGACGCCCTCCTCCGCCTTGCAGCTGCACGCACCAGACCCCGCTCACCGGCACCGATACGGAAACCGTCACTCTCGTGCAGCCTGATCCGCCGGACAGGCCCTAGCGTCACCAGGTGACCGGCAGCGTCCGCGGCCCCCGGATCATGGTCTTCGTGCGCCACTCGACCTGGTCCGCGGGCACCGCGAGACGCAGCCCCGGCAACCGCCTGAGCAGCGTCTCCAGCAGGAGGTCGATCTGGAGGCGCGCCAGGACCATGCCGGTGCAGTGGTGCGCGCCGTTCCCGAACGCCAGATGGGGGTTCGGGTCCCGGCCCACATCGATGACGTCCGGCGCGGGGAAGACCTCCGGATCGCGGTTGGCGGCCAGGTACGACACGTACACCGGCTCGCCCGCGCGGATCACGTGCCCCGCCAGCTCTACCTCCTCCAGGGCGATCCGCGCCAGGCCCACACTGCTGCGGTGCGGGATGTAGCGCAGCAGCTCGTCGATCAACGCGCCGCGCGCATTAGGGCGTTCCCGCATCCGCACCAGCAGCTCCGGGCGGGTCAGCAGCAGGTACAGCATCTGGCCGACGTTGTGCGTCACCGCCTCGCCGCCGATCTGGAGCGGCCCCGCCAGACCGACCGCCTCCTCCTCGCGCACGTCCCCGCGCGCGACGGCCGCGCCGAGGAGCGCGTACACGTCCTCGCCGGGCTCCTGCGCGCGGGCGCGGATCGTCTGCGTGATCCAGCCGTACAGCCCCTCCTTCGCCCGCCCCGCGCCCGCCGCGCCGCCCGACGTCGAGATGATCTCCCGCGTCCACGCGTGCACCCGCTCGCGGTCCGCCTCGGGGACCCCCATGACCTCGCTGACCACCGCCAGCGGGAACGGCTCCAGCACCCGCGCGACCAGATCGGCGGGCGGCCCGTCCCGCACGACCCCGTCGACCAGCCCGTCCAGGAGCGCCTGGGCCGTCGGGCGCAGCCGCTTCATGCCGCCCACCGTGAACGCCCCCGCGACCGCCCTGCGCAGCCGGTTGTGGTCGGGCTGGTCCGCGAACGCCAGCGAGCCCGGGCGCGGCGCGAAATGCGGGGCCATCCGCGTGACCTGGCACTTCGTCACCTCGGCGCGGCTGAAACGGGGATCGTTCGTCACCGCGCGCACATCGTCGTACCGCGTCGCCAGCCACGCCCAGCCCTCGCCGAACGGCAGCCGGATCCGGGTCAGCGGGCCCTCCCGCATCAGCTCCGCGAGGAACGGGTCGAACGCCGTGCCCTCCAGGTCGGGGGTGGGCCAGTCCCGGACGGCGGGCGGGGCCGGTGTCGTCATCTCCTCGGTCATGCGTCCACCCTCGCCGGGGGCGGGCGGTGTGTCGCGCGGGAGTGCTGCGTCAGCGTGAGACGGCGTCCACGAGAGCGGCCAGCGCCGCCGCGACCCCGTCCAGACCGGGACCCGCCGCGCCGCCGGGCTCCGCCATGTAGACGTCCCGGCGGACCTCGATCATCAACGCCGTCACCCGGGCGTCCGCCCCGTAGTACTCCAGGGGTACGTACGTCCCGCTGAACGGGCTGTCGAGACCCGTCCCGAACCCCGCGAACGCGTCCCGCGCGGCGGCGAGCAGCGCCGGAGGCGTGTGGAAGGGGTCGGTGCCGAGGCAGACGGCGGGCCGCTCGCCGGTCCCGTGCAGCTCGTACGGCAACGGCTCGCTGGGGTACGAGTGCACGTCGATCACCACCGCCCGCCCCGTCGCCGCCAGCCGCCCGGCGACGGCGTCGGTCATCGCGCGCGCGTACGGGTGGAAGTAGCGCTGGACGAGAGGCTCCGGATCGACGGTGTCGTCCCGCAGCACTCCCCGGTGAGTGGTCCGGGTGTACACGGCGCCCATCCCCACCGCGCGCATCTCCTCCCGCTCGTCCGGGAACCGCTCCGGATCGACGACCAGCCGCGACAGCAGGTTGACGAACCGCCACGGCCGCACGGCCGACCCCTCGGCCGCACGCCCGGCGATCTCGTCGGTGTGCGCGTCCACGATGTGATCCGACTCCCGCTCCAGCGCGGCGTCCCCCAGCACGATCCCCTCCCGCACCTCCGCCGGGATCTCCCGCGCCGCGTGCGGCACATGCAGGATCACCGGGGAGCCGTCCGCACCGGGGTGGTACGCGAAGGAGGACGGTACTGCGCTGGTCACGGCTGCTCCCGGGGCGTTGTCAGTGGCGTGGTGCACCATCGGATCAAGGTGTCACACCGACCGAGGGGGAGGGGCCGTGGGGGGAGTCGGGACAAGCGCCGTCATCCGGAGCCTTCGGCGCGGTCTGTCGCGCCTGTCCCGCACATGGCTCCGCCCCGGCCGGAAACCTCCCGGCCGGGGCGGAGCGGTGTCTCAGCCGCTCAGGGGCGGCTCACCGGCAGGCTCAGAGCGCGGCCAGGGCCGTGTTCCAGGTCGCCGACGGGCGCATGACCGCCGCCGCCTTCGCCGGGTCGGGCTGGTAGTAGCCGCCGATGTCCGCGGCGGAGCCCTGGACGGCGTTCAGCTCGTCGACGATGGTCTGCTCGTTCGCCGCGAGGGACTCGGCGAGCGGCGCGAACGCCTTCGCGAGGTCCGCGTCCTCGGTCTGCGCGGCCAGCTCCTGCGCCCAGTACAGGGAGAGGTAGAAGTGGCTGCCGCGGTTGTCGATGCCGCCGACGCGCCGGGTCGGGGACTTGTCCTCGTTGAGGAAGGTCGCCGTGGCGCGGTCGAGGGTGTCGGCGAGGACCTTGGCCTTCGGGTTGTTCGTGGCCTCGGCGTACTGCTCCAGGGACGGCACCAGCGCGAAGAACTCGCCCAGGGAGTCCCAGCGCAGGTAGTTCTCCTTGACGAGCTGCTGCACGTGCTTGGGCGCGGAGCCGCCGGCGCCCGTCTCGAAGAGGCCGCCGCCCGCCATCAGCGGGACGACCGACAGCATCTTGGCGCTGGTGCCCAGCTCCAGGATCGGGAAGAGGTCGGTCAGGTAGTCGCGCAGCACGTTGCCGGTGACGGAGATGGTGTTCTCGCCGCGGCGGATGCGCTCGATGGACAGCTTGGTGGCGTCGACCGGCGCGAGGATGCGGATGTCCAGGCCCTCGGTGTCGTGCTCGGGGAGGTACGCCTTGACCTTCTCGATGATCACGGCGTCGTGGCCGCGGCCCTCGTCCAGCCAGAACACGGCCGGGTCACCGGTGGCACGCGCGCGCGTGACGGCGAGCTTCACCCAGTCGCGGATCGGCGCGTCCTTGGTCTGGCAGGCGCGGAAGATGTCGCCCTCGGCGACCTCCTGCTCCAGCACGACGTTCCCCGCCTGGTCGACGAGGCGGACCGTGCCGGCGGCCTTGATCTCGAAGGTCTTGTCGTGGGAGCCGTACTCCTCGGCCTTCTGCGCCATGAGGCCGACGTTCGGGACGGACCCCATGGTCGAGGGGTCGTAGGCGCCGTTGGCGCGGCAGTCGTCGATGACGGCCTGGTAGACGCCCGCGTACGAGGAGTCCGGCAGGACGGCGATGGTGTCGGCCTCCTGGCCGTCCGGGCCCCACATGTGGCCGGAGGTGCGGATCATGGCCGGCATCGAGGCGTCGACGATGACGTCGGACGGCACGTGCAGGTTGGTGATGCCCTTGTCGGAGTCGACCATCGCGAGCGCGGGGCCCTCGGCGAGCTCGGCGTCGAAGGACGCCTTGATCTCGGCGCCGTTCGGGAGCGCGTCGAGGCCCTTGAGGATGCCGCCCAGACCGTCGTTCGGGGTGAGGCCGGCGGCGGCCAGCGCCTCGCCGTACGCGGCGAACGTCTTCGGGAAGAACGCGCGGACCACGTGGCCGAAGATGATCGGGTCCGAGACCTTCATCATCGTCGCCTTGAGGTGCACGGAGAACAGCACGCCCTCGGCCTTGGCGCGGGCGATCTGCGCGGTGAGGAACTCCCGCAGCGCGGCCACGTGCAGCACCGACGCGTCGACGACCTCACCGGCCAGGACGGGTACGGACTCGCGCAGCACGGTCGTCGAGCCGTCGGCGGCGGCCAGCTCGATGCGCAGCGCGCCCGCCTCGGAGATCACGACCGCCTTCTCGGTGGAGCGGAAGTCGTTCTCGCCCATGGTCGCCACGTTGGTCCTGGACTCGGAGGTCCAGGCGCCCATGCGGTGCGGGTGGGTCTTCGCGTAGTTCTTGACCGACGCGGGGGCGCGGCGGTCGGAGTTGCCCTCGCGCAGGACCGGGTTCACGGCGGAGCCCTTGACCTTGTCGTAGCGGGCCTGGATCTCCCGCTCCTCGTCGGTCTTCGGGTCGTCCGGGTAGTCCGGCAGCGCGTAGCCCTGGCCCTGAAGCTCGGCGACCGCGGCCTTCAGCTGCGGGATGGACGCCGAGATGTTCGGCAGCTTGATGATGTTCGCGGCCGGCGTCTTGGCCAGCTCGCCCAGTTCGGCGAGGGCGTCCGGGATCCGCTGGTCCTCGCTCAGGTACTCGGGAAACACCGCGATGATGCGCCCGGCCAGCGAGATGTCCCGGGTCTCCACGGAGACGCCCGCCTGGCCGGCGTACGCCTCGACCACCGGCAGGAACGAATACGTCGCCAGGGCCGGGGCCTCGTCAGTGTGGGTGTAGATGATGGTCGAGTCAGTCACCGGGTGCTCCGCTCCACGTCTGCAACATTGCTCGACATCAAGATATCTCGTGACGCGAGCGGCCTCGACAGGGGTCCGTACGGTCCCGGCTCACGACGCCGCCTCCCGCTGCTGCGGTATCACCAGCGACCCCTGCTGCAACGACACGTTCCGCGCCGGCGCCGGAATCCGGATGCCCTCCGCCCGGTACCGCTTGTGCAGCCGCTTGATGAACTCGTGCTTGATCCGGTACTGGTCGCTGAACTCCCCGACCCCCAGGATCACGGTGAACCCGATGCGGTTGTCCCCGAACGTGTGGAAGCGCACCGCGGGCTCGTGGTCCGGCACCGCCCCGGCGGTCTCCGTCATCACCTCGGCGATGACGTCCATGGTGACCTTCTCGACCTGGTCGAGGTCGCTGTCGTACGCCACCCCGACCTGCACGAGGATCGTCAGCTGCTGCTCGGGCCGCATGAAGTTGGTCATGTTGGCCTTGGCGAGCTGTCCGTTGGGGATCACGATGAGGTTGTTGGACAGGGCGCGCACGGTCGTCTGGCGCCAGTTGATGTCCTCGACGTACCCTTCCTCGCCGCTGCTCAGCTTGATGTAGTCGCCGGGCTGGACGGTCTTCGAGGCGAGGATGTGGATGCCCGCGAAGAGGTTCGCGAGGGTGTCCTGGAGCGCCAGCGCGACGGCGAGGCCGCCGACGCCGAGGGCGGTCAGCATCGGCGCTATGGAGATGCCGAGCGACTGGAGCATCACGAGGAAACCGATCGCCAGGATCAGCACCCGCGTGATGTTCACGAAGATCGTCGCGGACCCGGCGACCCCGGGCCGCGACTGGGTGATCGTCTGCATGAACCCGGCGACGACCCGCGCCACCGACACGGTCACCACGAAGATCAGGACGACGGTGAACGCCTGGTTGGCCGTCCGGTGCCACACCTTGGCCAGCGGCAGCACGGCCGCCCCCGAGGCGATGCCCCCGGCGACCGCCGCCCACGGCAGCACGCCCCGCAGCGCGGCGACCATCACATCGTCGCCGCCCCACTTCGTGCGCTTGGCGTGCTTGCCGAGCCACAGCAGCAGCGACCGCGACACGAACGCCACCAGCAGCCCGGACCCGACCGCGATGCCGGCCAACACCGCGTCATGGACGGTGAGTTCACGGGTCAGCACGGGTCACCTCCCGCCAACTCGCCCATAAGAGGCCGGATGTGAAATGTCGTCACCTGGTCACCTGCTCGATTCCGGGATGTGCCGATCCGCCCGCGAGGGGGGCGTGATCATCCATCCTGCCGTATCCGGGAAAGACCTTTCGCAAGCCCTTTCGATGTGTCAGGATCACCGGGTCCAACGGGGGGATGACGTCGGCGACCCGCGCCTGACCAGCGCGCAGGAGCCGGCCTGTGAGATGAGATTCTTCACGCGTCGCGTGCTGCTGTCATGCCGCTTCGCAGCTCCACTCCCTCCCGTGGCTTCGGCAGGAAACGAGAGGGGACGAAGTGACCGGACGACGACGATTAAGACGCACAGTTGCGGGGATCTCGCTGACCACGTCGGCATCCCTGCTGACCGGCCTCGTGTACGCCGTGCCGGCGCAGGCCGCCGACCCGCTACCGGACAAAGGCACCGGCCAGCGGATCACCTTCGGCGAGGGTCCGCGCGCCGACCGCTGCGAGGTCGGACACGCTCTCCACATCGGCGGAGCTGCCGTGAAGGCCGCCGCGGTCAAGGCCCTGAGCGGCACCGACGCCGACCTGGCCGCCGCCCTGTTCCGCAAGGACAACCTCTACCCCAGCCCCCTCGACGACGCCCTGCGCGCGGACCGGGCGAGCGCGGTTGCCTCCGTGCAGGCGTCCGCCACCCGCAAGAACCGCTGGGAGACCGCCAACCGGCCGTACGCCACCAGCGTTGTCGGCAGCACCGGAATGTCGCTGCACGCACCGGAGTTCGACGCAGGGATCCGCGCCTTCACGCTGGACACCCAGGAAGCGCTGTACGACACCTTCGGCCAGGACGGCCGCAGCGCGCCGAGCACCACCTCGCTGGACGCGGCACGCAAACTCGCCGCGTCGCTGAAGGGGCAGAGTCCGGCGGGGGACGACCAACTCGCCGACTTCACGCTGTACCCGGGAAACGTCTCGGGCCCCTTCAACTCGATCACCTCCAGCGACATCGCTCGCTATCTGCGCCAGGGCGGCTTCCCGACGCAGGCGCCGGCAGACGGCTCGGCCGAGTACCGCACGGAGGTGGAGACTCTCAAGGTCTCCTGGGCAGCCTGCGACAGTTGGAACCCCCAGGACCCACGCCGTGTCCTCGCACCCGTGACAGCGGCGGCGTACGCCGAGTGGGAGCAGGAGTACGCCGCTCAGGCCAAACCGCGCGCCGACATCGTCGCCGCCGAGACGACGGCCGCCGCGCAGGCGCAGAAGGCCACCGACGCGATGATCGAGTCGATCGGCCAGGCGTGGCTCGCCGACCAGATCCTCACCTGGCAGAAGTACTGGGCCGGACAACCCGCCAACGCCGTGGGACGACCGGCCAAGGCCCTCTTCACCCAGGCCGGCACCGACCTCACCAAGGCCCGCGACAAGGCGGCGGCACAGGTCACGCTCGCCAACGCCGCCGTCACGGCCGCGAAGACCGCCGCCGACAAGGCAGCCGCCGCCCAGACCACCGCGTACGCCATCGCCGACACCGCGAAGACGCCGCGCGGCCGGGGACTGCTCTACGCCCAGCAGTCCGCGCAGGTCGTCAAGGCGTCGTACGCCGCGACCCGGGCCGCCGCGAAGGCCACGCTGACCGCGCTCAACGCGGCGAAGGCGACCGTCGCCGACAGCAAGGCGCAGCTCGCGCTCTCCCAGACGCAGGCGCACGCCATCAACACCGAGTTCCGGCGCGCCGCAGCCGAGGAGGCCGCCGCCCAGGCGAAGGCCGCCGCCGACGCGGCCGACGCGCAGGCCAAGGAGGCCGCCGCCAACGCGGCGAAGGCCAAGGCCGCGCAGACCACCGCCGAGGCCGCCGAGAAGACCGCCCAGTCGGGCGCGGCGACCGCGAAGGCGGCCCGCGCCACCGCCGAGGCGGCCTCCGCGACGGCCGCCGCCGAGCACGCCAACGCGACCCGCGAACGCGGCAAGGCGCAGGCAGCCGAAGCGCGCGCCCGGCAGGACGCGGCGACGGCGGCCACGGCCCGCTCCGCCGCCGACGCCTCGGGCGCCACCGCCGAGGCCGGGTACGTGGCCTCGATCGAGGCACAGCAGCGTGCCTACGAGGCGAAGAACCGCGCCAAGGACGCCCAGCGCGACAAGCAGGCCGCGCTGTCCCGCGCCGCGGCGCTCGAAGCGGCGGCGGCAGCTGCCGAGGGGACAGCAGCGGCGCAGGAGACGCGGGCCGCCGCCACCGAGGCACGGGCCGCCGCGAACACGGCGACCTCCGCCGCCGCGAGCGCCCAGCGGGAGGCCGACACGGCGAGCACGGCGGCCGTCGCCGCGCGCGCCGCGTCCGTCAGGGCCGACGCCGCCGGGTACCGGGCGGAGTCCGCCGCGCGGACCGCGCAGGCGGCGGCGCAGACCACGCACGCGGCAGCCGTCACCGCGCACGCCGCCGCCGCTACGGCGATCGAGGCGTCCAAGGCGGCGCAGCAGAACGCCGAGAACGCGGAGGCGGAGGCGAAGAAGGCCGCCGCCGCTGCCGTCACCGCCCGCACCCAGGCGACCGCCGCACGCTCCGAGGCCGACAAGACGGCGTCCTGGGCGGCCGTCACCGCCGGGTACGCGTACGCCGCCGCCGAGCACGCCACCGCCGCCCGAGACTCGGCGGCCGAGGTGATCAAGCCGGCCAACGAGGCGATCAACATCGGCACCGGGTACAAGGAGGTCGACTCCTCGGCCGCGTACGCCGTCCTGATCGGCCAGACCTCGCTCACGCTCTCCCAGCAGCAGGCCGCCGCCGCGAAGGCGAAGTCCGACGACGCGGCGAAGGCCGCCGCCACCGCGAAGGCGCTTGCCGACAAGGCCGCAGCCGACGCGAAGGCTGCGGCCAAGGCTGCGGCAGCAGCGGCAGCGGACGCCGCCCGCGCCGCAGCCGCCGTCACTGCCGCACGTGCCTCCGCAGCGGCTGCCGCGAAGTCCGCCGAGGCTGCGAAGAAGGCCGACGTGAACGCGCAGGCGTACGACGCACAGGCGGGTGCCGACGCCGCCGCCGCTCAGTCGTCCGCGTACAGCGCTCGCGCCGAGGCGAACGCCGCCGACAGCGAGGCCACCGAGGCCGAGCGGAACGCGGCCGGTGCGCGGGAAGCCGCCGCCGACGCCGAGACCGACGCGGCGAGCGCGCGGGACACGGCGACGGGGGCCGAGGAGGACGCGGTCGGCGCCGAGGCCGCGGCCAAGGACGCGCAGGGTTCCGCGAAGGAGGCCGACGCCGCCGCCGACGCGGCTGCGGAGGAGTACCACAAGCAGGTCGAGGCGGACCGTGCGGCGGCCGCGACCGGCAGTCCCGACTCGGGTCCCGGTCTCTCGGCGAGCGACGAGGCGCTCCTGCTGAAGGAGTGCGGTCAGAGCTGTGTCGACGAGTACCGCTCCGCGAAGGCTCTCGCCTCCCTGGACATCATCGACTGGGTCAGGCAGAACGGCGCGGACATCCTCCTGGAGTTCATCGGGGAGAAGGACCTCAGGCGCTGCCTGGGTTCCGGCGACGTCGAGAGCTGCCTGTGGACCCTCGTCAACGCCGTCGGCATCGTCTTCGCCGTCGGCAAGATCCCCGCGCTGGGCAAGGCCATCGTCAAGGTCAGCAGCGGTGTGGGGAAGTTCCTGGACGACTCGCTCCAGGCCAAGCACACGCTGGAGAGACTCCGCAAGCTCCTGGAAGTCCTGCGCAAGGGCAAGGCGCCGGCGGCGTGTCTGCTGAGCCTCGCCGACGACGTGTCGGCTCTCGCACCGGCCGCGTCCGGCCGCAGCACCATCGCGGCGAAGGGTCCCAAACCCAAAGTGGTGTACTGCATGAAGTCGGCTGTCGGCAAGGACAAACGGCTCGCAGACCTTGCCGAGTTGTCGACCAGGAACGAGAAGGTTCAGGCTGACTTGAACGCCATGATCTTCAAGCTCGCGGAGGGCAACCTGAAGCCTGGCCTGGGCAATGGCTCGCTCTTCGGACCTATCCGCTACGCCCGAGCCGACAAGGGTGCTCGGCTGTTCTTCCGGAAACTCGGCGACACGATCGAGATCGTCGGCAAGTCCGACAAGAAGCAGGAGCCAAAGGTCATCGCGAGGCTTAGGGAGCTGTATGGAGATTGAGGTTGATGAGCCGTTCTGGACCGTGCGCGGCTCCAGCCTTACGGTCACGTTCACTGTGGGCGACGGCAGCACGCCCGAGACGATCGACGACGGTGATGTCCTGATCGTCGGCCCCGACGGCGAGCGCTGGTGCGCGAACGTCATGACCCAGGGGCGCATCCAGAAGATCTTGGACCGCTGGCGCGACACAGGCGAGTGTTTGAGCGGTGCCTATCTGTGGGCGGAGGGCCTCGTCGTGGTCCGTGAGCCGGGTGTGGAGTCCATGGTTCGAGCTGTCGAGGACCTCTACGACCGCTACGGCGACCTCGACGGCATCCTCCCGAAGCTCTCCGACGACGAGGAGTGAACCGGCGCCCGCCCCCACCCCGGGGGCGGGCGCACCTCATATCACCTTGAACCGCACCAGCGCCCCCAACGTCACCGCCCCCGGCACCAACGGCACCCACACCGTGATCACCCGGTACGTCAGCACGACAGCCGTCGTCAGCGCCAGCGGCCCGCCCGCCGCCACCAGCGCGATCACCAGCGCCGCCTCCACCGACCCGATCCCGCCCGGCGTCGGCACGAGAGCCACCGCGACGGTCGCCGCGAGATAGGCGAGCGCCATGTGCAGGGCCGGCACCGGCAGCTCCAACGCCCGCCCCACGGCGACGAGTCCGGCCGCCTGGAGCAGCGGGAAGGCCAGCGACCCGCCCCACAGCGCCAGCGCCCGCCCGGGACACGTGTGCACGGACCGCGCCTCGGTGAGCGCGGCCCGCAGGAACGACACGACGGACGCGCGCAGCCGCCGTACGAAGGACAGCGCGACGGCGACGACGACCGCGCCCCCGGCAACGGCCGCCAGCAGCGGGCCGGGGTCCGTGTCGGGGAGCAGCGCGCCGAGCCGCAGCGCGTCGGGGAAGGCGAGCAGCAGCGCGGCCAGCAGACCGACGCGGGCGACGCCCTCCGCGAGGACGTACAGCGCGAGGGCCGCCGAGGAGCGGGCCGGCGGCACCCCGCACACGGTCATGAACCGCAGGTTGACCGCGCCGGCGCCGAGGCCGGTCGGCAGCAGGTGGTTGGCGGCGCCGGCCGCGAACTGGGTGGCCAGCAGCCTGAGCCGGGGCAGCGGCTCGGACACCGCGCCCTGCCGGGTGACGGCGGCGGCGACCCAGGTCAGACAGGTCGCCCCGGCGGCGGCCAGCAGCCAGGGCCACTCGGCGTCGCGGAGGTGCCCGAAGCCCTCGGCGAGGACGCCGCGATGGCGGACCACGACGACGGCGACGAGGACGACGGGGACCAGACACAGGAGCGGACGCAAGGGAAAGCGCCGGGGCAGGCGCAGGGGAAGGCGCCGGGGTGCGATGGGGACGGTCACGTCGGTAGAGGCTCTCCACGCGGACACAACGGCGGGTTGCGCACGCGCGGACACCGCATGACGAACGCTCGTCGTCACGCCCTCGGCCCCGGCTCTCCTCGCCGTCGCGCCCTCAGCCTCGGCGTCCTTCGTCGCGCCCTCGGCCCCAACGCCCTTGACCTCAAGATTGGTCGAGGTCATACGGTCGTCCCCATGAGCATGGAGACCACCGCCTGGGCGCAGTTGCAGAGCGCCATGACCGCCCGCACCGGGGACGGCAGACCCTTCGACCGGACCACCCTGCGCCGCATCGGCGCGTTCGCCCGCCCGCACCGCAAGAGGATCGCGCTCTTCGTCGTGCTCGGGATGGTGACCGCGCTCCTCGCGGTCGCCGGACCCGTGCTCGCCGGACAGGTCGTCGACACGATCGTGTCGCACGGCGAATCCGCCACCGTCGTCCGCCTCGCGCTGCTCATCGCCGGGATCGCGATCCTCGAAGCGGCCCTCGGCATCCTGGGCCGGCGGCTCTCGGCGACGCTCGGGGAAGGGCTCATCCTGGATCTGCGCACGGCCGTGTTCGATCATGTGCAGCGCATGCCGGTCGCGTTCTTCACCCGCACCCGTACGGGAGCGCTGGTCTCCCGGCTCAACAACGACGTGATCGGCGCCCAGCGCGCCTTCAGCAACACCCTCTCCGGCGTCGTCAGCAATATCGTCACCCTCCTGCTCACCCTCGCCGTGATGCTCACCCTGTCCTGGCAGGTCACGCTCCTCGCGCTGGTCCTGCTGCCGGTGTTCGTGATCCCGGCGCGGCGGATGGGCGCGCGGATGGCCGGCATGCAGCGCGAGGCCGCGACCCTCAACGCCGCGATGGGCACCCGCATGACCGAGCGGTTCTCCGCCCCCGGCGCGACCCTCGTCAAGCTCTTCGGCCGCCCCGAGGAGGAGTCCGCCCAGTTCGCCGAACGCGCGTCCCGCGTCCGCGACATCGGCGTCCGTACGGCGACCGCCCAGTCCGTCTTCATCACCGCCCTGACCCTGGTCTCCGCGCTGGCCCTCGCGCTCGTGTACGGCCTCGGCGGGCGGCTCGCCCTCGGCGGCACCCTGGAGCCGGGCGCCGTCGTCTCCCTCGCGCTGCTCCTCACCCGCCTGTACGCGCCGCTCACGTCCCTCGCGGGGGCGCGCGTCGAGGTGATGAGCGCCCTGGTGAGCTTCGAGCGCGTCTTCGAGATCCTCGACCTGAAGCCGCTGATCGCCGAGAAGCCCGACGCCGGTGACCTCCCCTCGGGGCCGGTCTCCGTGGAGTTCGACGACGTCCGCTTCGGCTACCCCGCCGCCGACCGCGTCTCCCTCGCCTCCCTGGAGGAGGTCGCGGCCCTCGACACACGCGGCGGCACGGAGGTCCTGCACGGGCTGACGTTCCGCGCGGAACCCGGCCAGACGATCGCCCTCGTCGGCTCCTCCGGCGCCGGGAAGTCCACCATCGCGCAGCTCCTGCCGCGCCTGTACGACGTCGACTCCGGTGCCGTGCGCGTCGGCGGCGTCGACGTCCGCGACGTCACCGCCCGCTCCCTGCGCGAAACCGTCGGCATGGTCACCCAGGACGGCCACCTCTTCCACGACACGGTCCGCGCCAACCTCCTCCTCGCCGCGCCCGGCGCGACCGACGCCGACCTGTGGGACGCCCTGCGCCGCGCCCGCCTCGACACCCTCGTCCGCGACCTGCCCGACGCGCTCGACACGGTCGTCGGCGAACGCGGCTACCGGCTCTCCGGCGGCGAACGCCAGCGCATGACCATCGCCCGCCTCCTCCTCGCCCGCCAGCGCGTCGTCATCCTCGACGAGGCG
>NZ_LIRL01001399.1 GCF_001419795.1 Streptomyces niveiscabiei | reverse complement strand
CAGCAGCGGGACGTCCCGCTGGTTGGCCAGCTGGATGAACTGGGCCGCCTTCTGGGACTCCTGGCTGAACAGCACGCCCTGCGCGTTCGCGAGCACCCCGACGGGATAGCCGTGCAGGGTCGCCCAGCCCGTCGTGAGGCTCGTCCCGTACAGCGGTTTGAACTCGTCGAAGTCGGAGGCGTCGACGATCCTCGCGATCACCTCGCGCGGGTCGAACGGAATCTTCAGATCGCCGGGGACGATCCCCAGGAGCTCGTCCTCGTCGTACTTCGGAGGGAGCGCCGGGGGCGGGTCGCCGTACGCCTTGCGGTGGTTGAGGCGGGCCACCACGCGGCGTGCCTGCCGGATCGCGTCCCGCTCGTCGACCGCGAAGTGGTCCGCGAGGCCCGACACGCGCGCGTGCATCTCGGCGCCGCCCAGGGACTCGTCGTCGCTCTCCTCGCCGGTCGCCATCTTCACGAGGGGCGGGCCGCCGAGGAACACCTTCGCGCGCTCCTTGACCATGATCACGTGATCGGACATCCCGGGGATGTACGCGCCGCCCGCGGTGGAGTTGCCGAAGACGACCGCGACCGTGGGGATGCCCGCCGCCGACAGGCGCGTGAGATCGCGGAAGATCGCGCCCCCGGGGATGAAGATCTCCTTCTGGGACGGCAGATCGGCGCCCCCGGACTCCACCAGGCTGACGCAGGGCAGCCGGTTGGCCAGCGCGATGTCGTTCGCCCTGAGGGCCTTCTTGAGACTCCACGGATTGCTCGCGCCCCCGCGCACGGTGGGGTCGTTCGCCGTGATCAGGCACTCGATGCCCTCGACGACCCCGATCCCCGTCACCAGCGACGCGCCCACGGGGTACTCGCTCCCCCAGGCCGCGAGCGGCGACAGCTCCAGGAACGGCGTATCGGCGTCCACCAACAGCTCGATCCGCTCCCGCGCGAGCAGCTTCCCGCGCGCGCGATGCCGCTCGACGTACTTCGGCCCGCCCCCCGCGAGCGCCTTCGCCTGCTCGGCCGCCAACTCGTCGAGCTTGGCGAGCATGGCCTCACGGTTCGCCCGGTAGTCGGGGCCGTGCACATCCAGGGCCGTGGTCAGGACGGTCACGGGGCGGCCTCCATGGGGGTGAGCGGCACGGTTCCAGCGCCGGAGGG
>NZ_LIRL01001398.1 GCF_001419795.1 Streptomyces niveiscabiei | reverse complement strand
CGGCGTACGACGTCGGCAACGGCGACGGCGCCTGCTCCTTCGGGCCGACCGGCGACACGATGACGGCCGCGATGAACACCGCCGACTACGAGACGTCCAAGGCGTGCGGCGCGTACGTGCGGGTCAGCGCGGGTGGCGCCGCCATCACCGTACGCATCACCAACGAGTGCCCGGCGCCCTGTCAGCCGGGCCAACTCGACCTGAGCCAGCAGGCGTTCGCGAAGCTGGCGCCGCTGGTCACCGGGCGGATCCCGATCTCGTGGAGTCNNCGGGATCCAGGTGCTGGGGCACCGGAATCCCGTCGCCCGCCTGGAAGTTCGCGCCGGGGGTGCCTGGACCCGGCTGCCCCGGACCGAGTACAACTACTTCCTCTCCGAGCAGGGGAGCGGCTGCGGAAGTTCGATCCGGATCACCGACATCTACGGCGAGCAGCTCGTCGTGGACGGCCTGCCGGTGAAGGCGAACGTCGTGCAGGCGTCGGGGGTGCAGTTCCGGCAGCGGTGAGGCGTGTCCCTCTCAAGGTGTAGGGAGTGACTACCGGGGCCGTACGGGGGCCGTTCCATAATCGGCCCATGACCAGCGATCTCTCCCGGCTCCTGCGCACCCTCCGGGTCTGGGCGCCCGAGGCCACCAGCCTCCCGGCGTTCGACCCGGCCGCCGCGCCCGCCACGCCGCTGCCCCTGTTCGTGGACTGGTTCGCCGAGGCCGTGGCGGCGGGTGAGCGCGAGCCGCACACCATGTCGCTGGCGACGGCGGACGCGGACGGCGCTCCGGACGTGCGGATCGTCATGCTGCACGGCGCCGACGAACAGCACGGCTGGTCGTTCGCCACGCACGCGACCAGCAGAAAGGGCCGCCAGCTCGCCGAACGGCCGCAGGCGGCGCTCGCTTTCTACTGGCCGTCGTTGGGCCGCCAGGTCCGTGTCCGGGGCCGGGTGACGGCGGCCCCGGACACGGAGTCCCAGGCGGATCTGCACGCCCGCTCGACGGGGGCGCTGGCCGCCGCGCTCACCGGACGGCAGAGCCAAGTCCTGCCGTCGCTGGGCGAGTTGGCGACCGCCTCCGCGGAGGCGTGGGA
>NZ_LIRL01001397.1 GCF_001419795.1 Streptomyces niveiscabiei | reverse complement strand
CCACCACCCCCACCCCGAACGCCCGCACCAGGTCGTGCACCCGCCACCGATCGGCCTGCCCTTCGACCACGGAGACCAGACACCGCGCGGCGAGGTCCTCCAGCAGACCGGTCACCGTCCTGGCGGGGAGGTCGGCCAGAGCCGCGACGGACTCCGTTCCGGTCTCCGCTCCCGGTGCCAGGCACAACAGCCTCAGCAGGCGGGCGAGTTCGGGTGGCAGGCGGCGGTACGAGGTCTCAAGTACCGGGCGCAGCACCAGAGAACGGCCGTAGAGGTCCGTGCCGGGACTCGCGTTGTCGAGGACGGTCGCCGCGTCGCCGGTCTCGCGGATCTCGGTCACCAGGGACGCGATGTCCCGGCGTCGGCGTCGACGGAGCATCGCCGCCGCGATTTGGAGGGCCAGCGGCAAGTGCCCGCACAGCTCGGCGAGTTCGCGGAGTTGCTGCGGCTCTCGCTGGGGGCGGTCGTCGCGCTCGTCCGTCGTGTGGAGGGCGTGGGTGATGAGGGCGACGGAGTCGTCCGGGGCCAGGGTTTCCAGGTCGATCAGGCGCAGAGGAAGGGAGTCGTGGCGGTCCCGGGAGGTGATCAGGATGCGGTGGTGGGTGGTGCTCGGGAGGAGGGGGAGGAACTGCGCCGGGTCCGAGGCGTTGTCCAGGATCAGGAGGGTTCGCGGGACGCGGGCCGCCAACAGGTCCGCGTACAGGTCGTGTTGGCGCTCCGGCGTCGGCGGGAGGTCCTGGCCCTGTACGCCCAGCGCGTCGAGCAGCGCCAGGATCGCCTGGTCCGCCGTGACCGGGTCGTCGTCGTAACCCCGTAGGTCTACGAACAGGGTCCCTCCAGGGAACCAGCCGTCGGCCCGGGCCTGGTGGGCCGCCTCGACCGCCAGGGCCGTTTTGCCGATGCCCCCCATACCCGTGACCGCGAAGATCAGGACCGGGTGTGATGTTGAGTCCGGCGCCAAGTGAGGGAGGAGGCGGGCGAGTTCGTCGGTGCGGCCGGTGAAGCCCGGTGGGCGGGGTCGGAGGGTCGTGGTCGCTCGGGGGACCGGGCCGTGTCTACGGGGTGCCGGTCTGTTTTCCGGTGACCGGGCCGTAGAAGGTGCCGCCGCTGAAGTCGATGTGGTCGCCGGAGTAGGCGGTGCTTTTGGAGCCCTCCTGGGGGGTGCGGGGCTGGTGTTTGCGCAGGATGGTGATCGCCACCTTCGCCGCCTGGTCTGCCGCGTGTTCCTGGGAGCCCGAGGCGTCGGCCTCGTGTTTGGCGGGGTCGGCGAAGTCGCTGATGCCGCGGATGACCAGGGCGTCCAACTGGCCGCTGAGGTGGGCCGCGTGGGAGGCGCCGGAGCCTTCCATCTCGATGGCGTAGGCGTCGCTGTAGGAGCGGCGGATGCGGGCGGCGAAGTCGGAGCGCTGGTCCGCGAGGACCACGTCGCCGCAGGCGATCGGCTTGCGGTGGCCCCGTACGTCCGGGCGCAGGTCGCGCAGGGCCGAGCGGGCCGCCTGGACGAGGGCGTGGGAGCCGTGCCAGCTCTCCGGGCGTTCCAGGTGGCCTTCGGGGGTGAGTTTGCCGCCCTGGACGGCGTACACCTTCGTGCCCACGACCACGTCGCCGAGTTCCAGGTCGTCCTTCAGGCCGCCCGCGACGCCCACGAACAGGAGGGCCTCGGGGTGGAGTTCGTTGATGATCTGCTTCGCGAGGATCGCCGTCGTCAGGGCGCCTTCGCCGAGTTCCGCGAGGGCGATGGTCCAGTCCGTGCCCTCAAGTCGGCCTTGTTCCAGGCGGGTTCCGTCGGGCAGCGTGATTTCCGTCGGGTCGTTGAGGTACGGGTGCACGGCGTCGTACTCGACGGGCAGGGCGGTGAGGATCACGGCTGTGTGCGGCACGCCTTTAAGGTACTGCCAAGTCGTCGGGGGAACGGGGTAGGACGGGAATGTCGGAACAAGACGTCAGCGTGGGGCAGTTGCTGCTCGCGGAGTACGAGAACATCAAGGACGAGCAGAAGGCCCGGATCGGGTTCCGGGACAATCTGCTGTATGTGACGCTGACCGTCGTCGCGGCCGTCATCGCCGCGGCGGCTCAGGCCAAGCGGGTGGAGATGCTGCTCGCGCTGCCGCCGGTGTGTGTGGTGCTGGGGTGGACGTACCTGGTCAACGACGAGAAGATCTCGGCGATCGGGCGGTATGTGCGGGAGGAGTTGGGGCCCAGGCTCTCCGAACTCGCGGTGCCCGGTGGGGGGTTCACCGCGTTCGGGTGGGAGGTCGCCCATCGGGCGGACGCTCGGCGCACGTCCCGTAAGCGGGTCCAACTGGCCGTGGATCTCCTGGCGTTCTGCGTCGTGCCGCTTGCCGCGCTGATCGTGTTCTGGGTGGGGGCGGGCGGAGAGCCCTTGCTCGTGGCCCTGTCGGCCGTGGAGGCGTTGACCGTGGTGGGGCTGGGGGCTCAGGTCGTGGTGTACGCGCGGTGAGGGGCAGTGGGCGGCCGTACGGCGGGGACCACGTGGATTTCCGGGGCGGGGTGTTCCTG
>NZ_LIRL01001396.1 GCF_001419795.1 Streptomyces niveiscabiei | reverse complement strand
TGGCACCGGGGCGCGCGCGCGTGGGTGGCCGCCGAGGCGAGTTCCCCGGCGAGCCGCCCGCTGGGTCCGAGGGCGCCCGCGCCCCGGTGCCAGGCGCGGTACGGGGCCTCGGCGGCGCCGTTCAGCACGCGCGCGAGGAGGCGGTGGGCGTCGCGGCGGTCCGTGGGAGTCGCCGTCTCGTACGCGGCGACGCGGATCCAGTGGTCGCGGAAGGCGACGCCGTCGGGGGTGGTGCAGGCGAGGCCCGCGGTCTCGGCGGCGTCCAGGGGGCGCGCGTCGAGGTCGGCTGCGGCCACCGCGCGCAGGAAGGCGCGGGTGGGGACGGGGTGCTGGTCGGCGGCGGCGAGCAGGAGCAGGCGGCGCGTGTCCTCGGGGAGTGCGTGGATCTCGCGTCTTCGCGCGCGCAGGAGGTCGGGGGCGAGCGCGGCGGGTTCGGAGGGCAGGGGGTCGAGTCCGGCCGCCTGCCGTGCGGTCAGGCGCGCCGCGATCTCGGCGGCGGCACGGGGGTCGCCGTACGCGCGCACGCGTACCCGCGCCCGGACGCCTTCGGTGGGGGTGAAGGCGAGGCGGGGCGGTGGCGAAGTGCGGTCGAGCGTGGGGGGAGTCACCGGAGTCACCACACGATTCACGTTACTGGCGGGTTACTTGAGCCGTAAAGACCGGCGACTTCACCGATGCGGCGCGCGCAGCCGCCACCGGACACTCCTGGCGACCCCACCCGCCCCAGGAGGCATCATGCAGCGCCCCATGCGTCGCATCGCCGCGGCCGTCTCGGCCGTGTTCGCTTCGCTCCTCGTGTCGCTCTCCCTGTCCGTTCCGGCCGCTCACGCGGCGACGCACAACCCGGTCATCTTCGTGCACGGTCTCAGCAGTGACGCCAGTAGCTGGGACGACTGGATCGCGGACTTCAAGGCGGACGGCTACACCGCGTCCGAGTTGGACGCGTGGTCGTACAACTGGACGCAGTCGAACGTCACGACCGCGCAGCAGCTGGCCACGGAGGTCCGCAACGTCCTCGCCCGCACGGGCGCTTCGAAGGTCGACATCGTCGCTCATTCCATGGGTGTGCTCAGCACGCGTTACTACCTGAAGAACCTCGGTGGAACGGCTTATGTCGACGACTTCGTGTCGACGGCGGGCGTCAACCACGGGACGACGACCGCGGGTTGGTGCGCGTGGCTGTACACGTCGTGCTCGGAGATGAACACCGGCAGTTCGTTCCTGACGTCCCTGAACTCGGGTGACGAGACGCCGGGCAGCGTGTCGTACGCGAGCTACTGGTCGAACTGCGACGACGCGCTCACGCCGGACACCACGGCGATCCTGAGCGGGGCGACGAACGTCGAGGTCGGGTGTGTGTCGCACACCGACATGAACAACAACTACGGCGTCTACCAGCAGGTTCGCAACTTCATCGCCTGAGGCTCGTTCCCGAGGGGGTGCGCGGCGCCCGCGCGGGGGACAATCGCGGCAGAGCCCGCGGGCAGGAGGTCCCCATGCCGACGCGCACCCCCAAGGACGCCGTCCGACACCCGGTCTTCGCGCGTTTCTACACGCGCTTCAGCGTCGCGGCCGAGCCGTCCGTCGGCCCGCTGCGCACCGAGCTGCTCGCGGGGCTCTCGGGGCGGGTGATCGAGATCGGCGCCGGGAACGGGCTGAACTTCGCGCACTATCCGGCGGGCGTCTCCGAGGTCGTCGCCCTCGAACCGGAACGGCTCCTGCGGCAGTCCGCGCGGGCAGCGGCGCTGCGGGCCGAGGTGCCGATCGACGTCGTGCCGGGGGTCGCTGAGGCGCTGCCCGTCAAGAGCGAGGCGTTCGACGCGGCCGTCCTGTCGCTGACGCTGTGCAGCGTGCGGGACGTGGAGCGGGCGCTGCGGGAGGTCCGGCGGGTGCTGCGGCCCGGTGGTGAGCTGCGGTTCTTCGAGCACGGGCGGGGTGGGGGCGCGGTGATGCGG
>NZ_LIRL01001395.1 GCF_001419795.1 Streptomyces niveiscabiei | reverse complement strand
CCTCAACTCCCTTTCCCCGTCCCCGAGTCCGAGCGCCACCCCGACAAAGGAGACGGCGGTGTACGGCAGCGTCGTGGACGCCGTCGACAGCGCGCCCGACCCCAACACCCCACCGGGGAGCCTCCCTCGGCGCCCCGCGCCCGGTGTCACGAGCAGTGGTGGCGCCAAGGCGGTCATGCAACACCGGGGCGACCACGTGGACTTGACCGGTCAGGGGTACGTCCTCGTGCGCTGGCAGATCTCGCCCAAGTCCCGTCCGGGCGCACTGGTCATGCCCAGTTGGACCGGTCTGAAGGGCAAGCTGTTCCATGTCGCCTCGGCCGGCGGACGCCGCATGGACGACCCGCTGGCAGGCGCCCCCGACGGCTACGCGACCGGCATGGGCGGCCCCGCCATCGGCTACGCCGTCCTCCCCGCCGGCACCCAACAGATGTGGCAGAACGAGTACTTCTACCTCGACGGCTCCGTCACCCTCACCGTCAACGAACGCGGCGCCGACTACGGCATCATCGTCTTCCCCTCCGGCCGCGAGGAGATCGAGAAGGACCTCCAGTACGGCCCGCCGCAGGGCGCCATCCGCTACGGCATGGTCCGCGACACCGGGTCCGACGACACCCCCGTCCCCCAATACGCCACACGAACCACGCCAGTTGACCCGGCGACGGTCCCTCAGCGGTCCGTCCTGTGAACGTCCGCCCAAGTCGCCGTCCCCGGCCGCGACTTGCTACTCCCCGCCCCTCAACCCGTGCAGCAGGTCGATCCTGTTGGTGGTGATCGAGTCGACCCCCAGGTCGATCAGGCGGCGCAGGGAGCGGGCCGTGTCGGGGGTCCAGACCGAGAGGAGGTGGCCGTCCCGGTGGACGCGTTCGGCGAGGGGGCGATCGACCAGTGAGAAACGGTAGTTGAGCCAGCGGGGGCGGATCGCGGCGAGGAGAGTCGGGCGGATCGGCGCGAGGGACGTGTGCGTGAGGGCGATCTCGGCGGACGGGTCGGCGCCGCGCACCGCGAGCATCGCCCGGGCGTCCGCGCAGTAGTAGACGCGGTCGGCGGCACCGGCCTCGCGGACCGCGTCCACGACCCGCCGTGCGACCCGCACGTCCCGCGTCCCCGGCAGGTCGACCATCACCCGGGCGCCCTCCGTCGCGGCGAGCGCCTCCACCAGCGTCGGCACGCCGCCCTCCGTCATGCCCCGAACCTCCGCCGCCGACAGCGACCCCAGAGGCCGGTCCACCTCCCAGAGCCGACCCAGCGTCTCGTCGTGCAGCAGGACCGGAACACCGTCCCTGGTCAGCCGCACATCGATCTCGACCACGTCCGCGCCACGCGACAGCGCGGAACGCAGCGAGTCGAGGGTGTTCTCCCGGAACCGGTAGGGGTCGCCGCGGTGGGCCACGGCCGTCAGGGTCTGCATACGGCCATTGTCACGGGAGCCGAAGCCGCACGGCACGCGGGGCTCGCGGGCTGTCTCTTGTACACAACT
>NZ_LIRL01001394.1 GCF_001419795.1 Streptomyces niveiscabiei | reverse complement strand
GGGTCGAGGGGGCGGCCGGGTTCGAGGGGCTGACGGTCGAACTCCACGACTCCGGGACCGGGTTGACGGCCTTCGTCGAGTTCGGGGTCGTACCCGGGGTGCCGGTGCTGCGGTCGCGGGTGCGGCTCCGCAACGACGGGCGTGAACCCCTTGTCGTGCAGTCCGTCAGCAGTCTGCTTCTCGGGGTGCTGCCGCCTCCCCGGCTGCTGGACGTGCACTGGGCCCGCAACGACTGGCTCGCGGAGTGCCGTTGGGAGAGCGCGCCGGTCCGGGACGTCGTCGCCGATATCGGGGCCGCCGTCCACCAGCACGACAGCCGTGCCGCGTTCTGCCTCACCGGGCGCGGGAGTTGGCCCACCGACGGGCACCTTGCCATGGGCGCGCTCACCGAAGTCGGCGGCGGGCGGGCCTGGTTGTGGCAGATCGAGTCGCCCGCCGGGTGGCGGTGGGACCTCGGGGAGCGGGACGGGCTGACGTACCTCGCGCTCAACGGGCCCACCGACGCCGAGCATCAGTGGCGGGTGCGGCTCGGGGCGGGGGAGTCGTTCACGACCGTGCCCGTCGCGCTGGCGGTCGGCGCCGGGTTCGATGCCGCGATGGGGGCGCTGACCTCGTACCGGCGTGCCGTCCGGCGGCCCCACGCCGACCATGTGGCGCTGCCCGTCGTCTTCAACGACTACATGAACACGCTGATGGGGGACCCCACTTCGGAGAAGCTGTACCCGCTCGTCGACGCCGCCGCGCGGGCCGGGGCCGAGTACTTCTGCATCGACTCCGGGTGGTACGACGACGACGCGGACGGGTGGTGGGACAGCGTCGGCGCGTGGGAGCCGTCCGCCCGGCGGTTTCCCGACGGCGGCATCCAGCGGGTGCTGGAGCGCATCCGGGAGCGCGGGATGGTGCCCGGGCTGTGGCTGGAGCCCGAGGTGGTGGGGGTACGCAGTCCCGTCGCGCGGCAGCTTCCCGACGACGCCTTCTTCCAGCGCGACGGCATCCGCCTCACCGAACAGGGCCGCCACCAGCTCGACTTGAGACACCCGGCCGCTCGCGCCCACCTCGACCGCACCGTCGACCGGATCGTCGGGGAGTGGGGCGTGGGGTACCTCAAACTCGACTACAACATCGTGGTGGACCCCGGGACGGTCGGGCCCGGAGACCTCGCGCCCGGAGCGGGGCTTCTCGGGCACGGCCACGCCTATCTGTCGTGGCTGTCAGGGGTGTTGGACCGCCACCCGGGGCTCGTCGTCGAGAGCTGTGCCTCCGGAGGGATGCGCATGGACGGCGCCACCCTCGCGGTCTCCCAACTCCAGTCCACCAGCGACCAACAGGACCCCCTGCGGTATCCGCCCATCGCGGCTTCCGCGCCTACGGCTGCGCCGCCTGAGCAGGGTGCCGTGTGGGCCTATCCCCAGCCGTCGTACTCCGACGAGTTGATCTCGTTCACGCTGGGCGGGGCGTTGTTGGGGCGGGTGCATCTGTCGGGGCATCTGGATCGGATGAGTGACCGTCAGATGGCTTTGGTGCGGGGGGCATTGGATACGTACAAGGCGATCCGGGGAGATCTGGCCCGGGGGTTGCCGTTCTGGCCGGTGGGGTTGC
>NZ_LIRL01001393.1 GCF_001419795.1 Streptomyces niveiscabiei | reverse complement strand
GCTGCGGCACCGGTGGCGGCCTCCACCGGTGCCGCAGCGGCAGAGCAGCCCGCGCCCGCGGAGCCGGCCCCCGTGGAAACCCCCTTCCGCATCGTCGCCGTCACCTCCTGCCCCACCGGCATCGCCCACACGTACATGGCCGCCGAGTCCCTGGAGAACGCGGCCCGCGAGGCGGGCGTACAGCTCACCGTCGAGACGCAGGGCTCCGCCGGCTTCACCCGCCTCGACCCGCAGCTCATCGCGGACGCGGACGGCGTGATCTTCGCGCACGACGTCCCGGTCCGCGACAAGGACCGCTTCGCCGGCAAGCCGACGGTCGACGTCGGCGTGAAGGCCGGCATCAACCGCCCCTCGGAGCTGATCGCCGAGGTCAGGGACAAGGCGGCCAGGGGAGTGGTGACGACGGGCTCGGCCCCGACCCCGGTGGAGCGCGCGGGCGACTCCACGGAGGGCTACGGCACGAAGCTGCGCAAGTGGCTGATGTCCGGCGTGAGTTACATGGTCCCCTTCGTCGCGGCGGGCGGCCTCCTGATCGCCCTCGGCTTCGCGATCGGCGGCTACAAGATCAACAAGGCGCCGTCGGTGATGGACCACTTCCTGTGGACCCAGGCCGACAGCTGGGCGGCGCTGCTGTTCCAGATCGGCGCCGTCTCCTTCGGCTTCCTGGTCCCGGTCCTCGCGGGCTACATCGCGTACGGCATGGCGGACCGCCCCGGCCTGGTCCCCGGCTTCGTCGGCGGCATGATCGCCTCCACCATCAACGCCGGCTTCCTCGGCGGCCTCGCCGCGGGCCTCCTCGCGGGCGGCGTGGTGCTCGGCATCCAGCGCGTGAAGATCCCCACGGCGCTGCGCGGCATCATGCCGGTGGTGGTGATCCCGCTGATCTCCACGGCGATCGTCGGGTTCCTGATGTTCGTGGTGATCGGCAAGCCGATCGCGTCCGCGCAGAAGGGCATGACCGACTGGCTGAACGGCCTCACCGGCTCCAACGCGATCCTGCTGGGCGCCCTCCTCGGCCTGATGATGTGCTTCGACCTCGGCGGGCCCGTNNGACCCGAGCGACTCGGCGATGAAGGTCATGGCCGCGGTGATGGCCGCCGGGATGGTCCCGCCGCTGGCGATGGCCCTCGCGACGACGGTCCGCGCGAAGCTCTTCACGGAGACGGAACGCGAGAACGGCAAGGCCGCCTGGGTCCTGGGCGCGTCGTTCATCTCCGAGGGCGCGATCCCGTTCGCGGCGGCCGACCCCCTGCGCGTCATCCCCGCGTCGATGGCGGGCGGCGCGGTCACCGGCGCCCTGTCGATGGCCTTCGACGCCACCCTGCGCGCCCCGCACGGCGGCATCTTCGTGGTCCCCCTGATCGGCAACCCCTTCCTCTACCTGATCGCCCTGGCGGCGGGCGTGGGCGTCACCACCGCCCTGGTGATCCTCCTGAAGGGCCTGCGCAAGGCGGCCCCCACGGCCCCGCAGTCCGGCGAGCCGCTCCCGCAGTCCACCGACCGCAAGCAGCCGATAGCCGCCTGACCCCCGCTCCTCGGCCGCG
>NZ_LIRL01001392.1 GCF_001419795.1 Streptomyces niveiscabiei | reverse complement strand
CCAACTGCACCGCGCGCGCACGGTCCCTCGGCTTTGTGCGCGCGCGGTGCAGTTGGAGCCAGGTCAGGGCGCCCTGGGTGATGCCGAACACGGCGAGGGCGGCGGGGGCGTTGATGGCGAAGGCCGCCACGATGGCCAGGGTGATCGAGAACAGGGCCGGGGATTGACGTAGCCACCTCTCCCGCGTCGTCCCGGAGGGGCGCAGGAGGACGCCGCCCGCTCGCGCGTTGGCGACGAACAGGGTGAGGAAGCCGAGGAGGCAGGCCACGGAGGCCGGCATCAGGGCGACGCTCGGGTGGTCCTGGGTCGTGAGGAGCGCGAGGCCCGTGAAGCCCGCCGCGTAGAGCAGGCCCGCCGCCGGAGGGTGCCAGGCGGGGACTCTGCGGGCGTCGACGGCCGCCGTGCGCGCGCTGCGGGCGGCGGCGAGGGCGGCTTCCGCTGCCGCCGGGGTGGGGAGGTCCGTCGTCATGGAATCAGCGTGGCAAGTACTTTCCTATCTGGCAAGTACTTTCACTCGAAAGGGGCTTGGGCACGGCGAAGGCCCGGGGCTCGTGGGAGCCGCCGGGCCTGGCGTGCGGGGCGTACGCAAGTCCGCCGTCACTGTGTGAGGGTGCGCGGGAGGGTCAGCGCTGGAGGGGGGTCTCCGTGTCCGCCGTGGGGCAGTCCGGGGCGGTCTCGGTGAGGGGCTCCGCGTCCGTGCGCGGGAGGCGGCGGCAGTTCGGGGACTTGCCGTGGGCCTCGGCGCGGATGCGCTGCTTCATCGTCGGGGGGAGGGAGCGGACGTGGGACCAGTCCCAGAGCGGGGGTTCCGCCGTGGCCGTCGTCGCCGTCGTGGTCGTGTTGCGCGTCGTCTCGGTGTGGGCTACCGCGGGCGCGGCCGTCGTCGTGATGAGGCCGAGGGCCGTGAAGAGGGACAGGAGGGCGGTGACGATCGTCGTCCAGAACTTCGTGACCTGCGTGCGGGCCATGGCCCCTCACTTTCGGGTTGGGCGGATTTGCGTACTTTCCTCATGATGTGTATGTCGGGCGTCGAATCACGGACCGACGCACGTGGCGTGGCGATGTTCAGATGAACACCACCCGGATGGGTGCATGAGGGACGGAAGGGGCGAAAAGTGACCGTCCGTGGGGGTGTGATCACCCTCCGATCGGACCGGGGGCGTGCGCCCGCGCGGGGCGTCTACTCGGCGGTACCGAGCGGTAGTTGGGCGCCCGGGGAGGTCACCGATCGGTCTCGGCCGGTGTGTATAGTCGGGCGCCAGAGGTCCCCTACGTCAAGAAAGACGAGGTCGCGCGGTGAAGAAGCTTCTCCTGGTCGCACTGGCCGCCATCGGCGGGCTCCTCGTGTACCGCCAGATCCAGGCGGATCGCGCCGAGCAGGATCTGTGGACGGAGGCGACCGACTCCGTGCCCACGGGTTCGTGACTGCCGATTCCCAGAACCCCGACAGACACAGACAGACCCCGGCCGCCGATGCGGTCGGGGTCTGTCTGTGTCTGTC
>NZ_LIRL01001391.1 GCF_001419795.1 Streptomyces niveiscabiei | reverse complement strand
GATGTGTTGTGTGCGGGGTGGTTGTGGGGCGGAGGGGCGTGTGCTGTGGGCCGGAGGGGTGTGTACGCGGTGGTTGTGGGCCTGAGAGGTGTGTCTGTGCGGTGGTTGTGGGCCGGAGAAGCCTGTGTGAGGGTCGGTAAGGGGTGCCCTCCGTGTTGAGGTGTGACAATCGCACTCTTCGGGACGGTTATTCTTAGGTCACCCTCGTCCCGTCAGTCACCCGTCTGGAGTCGTCCGTGCGCATCGACCTGCACTGCCACTCCACCGCCTCCGACGGTACGGACACCCCCGCCGAGCTGGTCCGCAACGCCGCTGCCGCCGGGCTCGACGTCGTCGCCCTCACCGACCACGACACGACCCGCGGGTACGCCGAGGCCATCGCCGCGCTCCCCGAGGGGCTGACCCTCGTCACCGGCGCCGAGCTGTCCTGCCGTATCGACGGCGTCTCCATGCACATGCTCGCCTACCTCTTCGACCCCGAGGAGCCCGCGCTCCTCGCCGAGCGCGAACTGGTCCGCGACGACCGGGTGCCCCGTGCGAAGGCCATGGTCACGCGGCTGCGGGAACTCGGCGTCGACGTCACCTGGGAGCAGGTCGCCCGCATCGCCGGGGACGGGTCCGTCGGGCGTCCCCACGTCGCCGCCGCCCTCGTCGAGACCGGCGCCGTGGCCTCCATCGATGACGCCTTCACCGAGCGCTGGCTCTCCGACGGGGGCCGCGCGCATGTCGCCAAGCACGAGACCGACCCCTTCGAGGCGATCCGGTTGGTGAAGGCGGCCGGCGGGGTGACCGTGTTCGCCCATCCCGGCGCCAGCAAGCGGGGGCTCACCGTCCCGGACACCGCCATCGCCGAGATGGCCTCCGCCGGGCTCGACGGCATCGAGGTCGACCACATGGACCACGACGCCGAGACCCGGGTACGGCTGCGGGGGCTCGCCCGCGAACTGGGGCTCCTTGTCACCGGTTCCAGCGACTACCACGGCAGCCGCAAGACGTGCGTGCTGGGGGAGTACACGACCGACCCCGAGGTGTACGGGGAGATCACGCGGCGGGCGTGGGGGGCATTTC
>NZ_LIRL01001390.1 GCF_001419795.1 Streptomyces niveiscabiei | reverse complement strand
AGGGGCGGGGTCGCGGGGGCGGCCGGATCGTCGTCGTCGGCCTTCTTGCCCTTGCGGCGCTTCGTGAAGCCCTCCGCGAGGCCCGGGCGGCTGACCGCCCAGCCGGACTCGAAGCCCTTGCGGAACGACAGCGTGACGTACGTCTGCCCGATCGCGAACGCGACCGCGCCCACGGCGATCACCGGGACCGATGGAATCAGGACACCGAAGACGACGCCCAGGAAGCCGGCGAAGGCCAGCAGCCGCCAGCGCAGCCGCGCCTTGTACTGCAACAGCACTTCGCCGAGCAGCCAGAGTGCGACGACGCCGAACGCGATGTAGAGGACCGTCCAGCCCATGTACGCCCCTCTTCTCCCAGTGGCCGCTACGCAGTGTGTCTTATTTCCGTGCGACCGGTCTAGGCCCGCGGGGGATGGTGCAGGCCAAGGTTCTCGTAGATTTCCAGCGACGCCGTGGAGTTGTTGAGCGTGATGAAGTGCAGTCCGGGGACGCCCTCGGCGAGCAGCCGCGCGCAGAACTCCGTGGCGAATTCGATACCAATGGAGCGTACAGCGGCCGGATCGTCCTTCGCTGTGAGGATCCGCTCTTTCAGGGCGGACGGGATGACCGCGTTGCTGAGCTGCGGGAGCCGCTCCAGCATGCGGACGCTGGTGACCGGCATGATCTCGGGGATGACCGGGGTGTCGCAACCCGCGGCGGCGACGCGGTCGCGCAGGCGCAGGTACGACTCGGGCTGGAAGAACATCTGGGTGATCGCGTAGTCCGCGCCCGCGCGGCACTTGTCGACGAAGTGCGCGACGTCCGTGTCCCAGTGGTCCGACCTCGGGTGCATCTCCGGGAACGCGGCGACGCCGACGCAGAAGTCGCCGGACTCCTTGATCAGGCGGACGAGTTCCGCCGCGTACGTCAGTCCGCTGGGGTGCGCGATCCAGTCGGCCATCGGGTCGCCGGGCGGGTCGCCCCTGACCGCGAGCATGTTCCTGATGCCGGCGTCCGCGTACTGGCCGATGATGTTGCGCAGTTCGGCGATCGAGTGGTTCACGGCGGTCAGGTGCGCGACCGGCGTCAGCGTCGTGTCCGCGACGATCTGCTGGGTCTCCTTCACCGTCCCCGCGCGCGTGGAGCCGCCGGCGCCGTAGGTCACGGACACGAAGTCCGGTGCCACCGCCTCGACTCTCCTCAGCGCGCTCCACAGGCTCCGTTCGCCCTTGGGCGTCTTCGGGGCCGAGAACTCGAACGAGTACGTCGTCTTGCCGGACGCCAGAATGTCACGCACCGTGCGCGCGCGGTCGGTCCTTGTGGATGCGGTTCCGAGGGCCATACCCGCAGGTTAGCCAGCACCGGGCCACTCCCCCAACCGGCCCTCGGAAATTTGCCCTAATCCACGGGTGCGGTGTCCGTTTATCGGACGGGGCGTAGGGGAAGTGGGCAGGTCCGGTGGCTGCGCCGCCTTCCCCGGTCACGCCTCGTTCAAGCGTTTCTTGAGGATCGCCGCGGCCTC
>NZ_LIRL01000139.1 GCF_001419795.1 Streptomyces niveiscabiei | reverse complement strand
GGGGCGGACACGTCCGGGGCGGGGAGTGGATCGTACGGTCGCCGTGTGATGAACTCGTGCCGTTACCCGGGGTATTGGAAGGGGAGGCCCGGCGCGACAGGGCGCAGACGGCAAACTCCGAGACGATTCTGACGGGACTCTGATGCGGCTCTGAGGAACCGGGGGCGCGCGGGGAAAACCAGTGGTGAACGCACTCACCGGTTCTCTACGCTGTGCCGGTCCCGTACAGGACGTCGACGAAAGACCGGGAGGTGAGAGTCATGGCTGCTCTCCAGGCGGGTGTGTCCCGCGGCAACCAGGTGTTCTTGCTCCACTTCCGCGGTCGTCGGCTCACTGTCTAGCGCTCAACGAGCGTCGCCGGGGCCGCCCTTGTGAAGGGTTTCCCTTGAGTTTCTCCGTTTCTTCCGACGTTTCCTCGCATCCGCTCGCCGCCTACGGGTGGGACGCGGACTGGGAGGACGTTTTCGCGCCCCACCGTTCGATGGGCGCTGTTCTCGGGCGAGTTGTGCGTGTCGACCGGGGCATGTGCGACGTCGTCACCGCCGACGGTGTCGTGCGCGCCGACACCGAGTTCGTCGTGCCGCGCGATCCCATGAAGGTCGTGTGCACCGGGGACTGGGCCGTCGTCGACCCCGCGGGTCAAGACCCGCGCTACGTACGGACGTTGCTGCCCCGGCGGACCGCGTTCGTGCGGTCCACCTCCTCCAAGCGGTCCGAGGGGCAGGTCCTCGCCGCCAACGTCGACCACGCCGTGATCGCCGTCTCCCTCGCCGTCGAGCTCGATCTCGGGCGTGTGGAGCGGTACTTGGCGCTCGCCTGGGAGTCCGGGGCGCAGCCCGTCGTCGTCCTCAGCAAGGCCGACCTCGTGTCCGACCCCGCCGTCCTCGCGCACCTCGTGAAGGACGTCGAGAGCACCGCGCCGGGGGTGCCGGTGCTGACCGTCAGCGCGCTCGCGGGCGAAGGGGTCTCCCAGCTCGCCGGGCTCCTCGGACGCGGCACCTGCGTCCTCCTCGGCGCCTCCGGTGCGGGCAAGTCCACCCTCGCCAACACCCTCGCCGGCGCCGACATCATGGACGTCCAGGCCGCCCGCGACGTCGACGGCAAGGGGCGCCACACCACGACCACCCGCAACCTCCTCACACTCCCCTCCGGGGGCGTCCTCATCGACACCCCCGGCCTCCGCGGCGTCGGCCTCTGGGACGCGGGCAGCGGCGTCGGCCAAGTCTTCGCCGAGATCGAGGAGTTGGCTGCCGACTGCCGCTTCCAGAACTGCGCCCACGACGCCGAGCCGGGGTGCGCCGTCCTGGAGGCCCTCTCCGAGGGCGCGCTGTCCGCCCGCCGCCTCGACAGCTACCGCAAGCTGGTCCGTGAGAACCAGTGGATCGTCGCCAAGTCCGATGCGCGGCTGAGGGCGGAGATCCGGCGCGAGTGGAAGGCGAAGGGGGCGGAGGCTGTCCCTCATACACATCT
>NZ_LIRL01001389.1 GCF_001419795.1 Streptomyces niveiscabiei | reverse complement strand
CTCATGCGGGGAGGGTCCTTCCGGGGGCGGGGGCTCCAGCATGTCCCGCTGGAGGCCCCCGGACCCGGAAACCCGAGCGATCAGACCCGAAAGTGGTACGGGCGCCCGGAGAAAATCTGCTTCTACGATCCGGCGCCCGCCAGGCCCCGCCCGTTAGATGCCGCGCGCCTTCAACACCCTTCCCAGATCGTCGAGTTGGTCCGCGAGCCGGCGCCGCAGCGCGGGGGTCGGCCCGGCGTCGGCGAGGCACGCCTCGCCCAGGCGCAGGTTCTCGGTGTCGACGGCGTGCACGGGGAACGCCCACTTGCCGATGACGCCGGCGATGGCGGGCCCCCGGCGTTCGGCGACGGGTACGGCGTCGGCGTAGAAGCGGGCGACGTACGGCCGCAGCAGCTCGGCCTGTTCGGGCTGCCAGAAGCCCTGCGCGGTGGCGGTGACCAGGTAGTTGGAGAGGTCGTCGGAGGAGAACATGGCGTCCCAGGCGCGCGCCTTGGCGTCGGCGTCGGGCAGCGCGGCCCGGCAGCGCGCGGCGCCTTCCTGCCCGGTCGCGGACGGGTCGCGCGCCAACTCCCCGGCGATGGCGGCCTCGTCGGTGGCCCCGAGGACGGCGAGCCGCCCGAGGATGCGCCACCGCAGGTCGGGGTCCAGCTCGGGCCCGCCCGGCACGGTCCCGTCGGCGAGCCACGCGGCGATCGTGTCGGGGTGCTGCGCGACGTCGATGAAGTGCCGCACGGCGATGAGCCGCAGCCCCGGGCTGTCGCCGTCCTCGGTGCGCCGCAGGACGTCCTTGCACAGCAGGCACAGCGAGGTCAGCGCACCGGGCCGCTCCTCGGGCGTGAGGTAGCGCCCCGCGAGTTCCGTGGTCGCGAAGGTGAGGACGGCCTCGGTGAGGGCGAGGTCGGTCTCGTGGGGGAGGTGGGCGCGGGCGGTCTCCAGGTAGGCGGCGGCGGGGAGTTCGCCGTCGCGGACGGCGTCGCGCAGCGCGTTCCAGACGACGGCCCGCGTCAACGGGTCGGGGAGGGCGGCGAGTTGCCTGCGCACGGTGTCGGCGGAGTCGGCGTCGAAGCGGACCTTGGCGTAGCTGAGGTCGCCGTCGTTGAGGAGCAGCAGCGCGGGTTTCTTGCCGAGGCCGTGCGGCGCGCTCTGGGGGACGTCGAGGTGAACGCGGGGGCGGGGTACGAGAGTTCCCGCGTCCTCGTCGTACAGGCCGACGGCGATGCGGTGCGGGCGGGTGCCGGCGCGCTCGACGGTGAGGGTGCGGTCGGCGCCGGTGCCGGCGACGACGGGGGTGAGGGTGTCGACGCCGGTCGTGCGCAGCCAGGCGTCGGCCCAGGCGTGGACGTCGCGGTCGGTGGCGGAGGCGAGGCTGTCGATGAAGTCGGCGAGGGTGGCGTTGCCGAACTTGTGCCGGGTGAAGTGGGTGTTGATGCCGGCGAGGAAGTCGTCCTCGCCGAGCCAGGCGACGAGTTGCCGGAGCGCGGAGGCGCCCTTGGCGTAGGAGATGCCGTCGAAGTTGAGGAGCGCGGAGGCGGTGTCGGGGAC
>NZ_LIRL01001388.1 GCF_001419795.1 Streptomyces niveiscabiei | reverse complement strand
CCCCGAACCCCTTCCGCACAAGCTCCTCCACCATCTGACTGGCAGCCTGCTTGGTCACCCCCAGATGCTCCGCCAGCTCCCCCACACTCGCCCCCTCGGCCGCAACCCGCGCAAACACGAACCCATGCGCAGGCCGCACCCCCTCGAACCCCCGCGCAACGACACCTTCATGGATGCGCCGCGTCAACTCCCCCGCAGCGGCGAGCAGAACGGCGGACAGGGCAAGCGCATCAGAGTTCTCCACGCCCGCATTGAAACACCCTTGACGAGAAGGTCAAGGAGCTTGACCATATCCAAGAAAGGTCAAGCAGCTTGACCATCACCCCAACTCGCCTGTCCCAATGCCGCGTTCACCAGAATCGGAGCCCCATGCCAGTCGTCCGAGCCACCGAAGCCACCACCCACGAACTCCACGGCGCCCGCTTCGTCTCCTACGCCACCCCCCGCACCGGCAGCCGCCAACTGGCCGCCTGGCGAGCCGAGATCCCGCCCCGCACCAAGGCTCCCGCCCACACAGTCACCCACGAAGAAGTCCTCCACCTCCTGACCGGCACCCTCCGCATCACCCTCGACACCGACACCACCGACCTCGCCCCCGGCGACACCCTGATCGTCAACGCCGGCTCCACCCTGACCGTCGAAAACCCCACCGACCACGCGGCATCCACCTGGGTCACCACCTCGATCGGCCTCACAGCAAAGCTCGCGGACGGCACAGAGGTCGCACCCCCCTGGGCGAACTAACCCTTCCCCACCGCCACTTCGACCCGCACCAACTCCAGCACCGCCCGCCCCAGTTGCGCCAACTCCCCCCGGCGCATCTCGTCCGTCACCACCGGCCCGTCCCCGAAGCCGCCGAGCCCGCTAGGCCGGCTTCCCCCCGTTCTCCGGTGGCAACTGCTGTGGCGGCGCGGCCCGTTCCAGGAACCGCAGGAGTTCCACCGGGAACGGCAGTACGAGGGTGGAGTTCTTCTCCGCGGCGACGGCGACGACCGTCTGGAGCAGGCGGAGCTGGAGGGCGGCCGGGGTGTCGGCCATCTCCTGGGCCGCCTCGGCGAGTTTCTTGGACGCCTGGAGCTCCGCGTCCGCGTTGATGACCCGGGCCCGCCGCTCGCGGTCCGCCTCGGCCTGGCGGGCCATGGAGCGCTTCATCGTCTCGGGCAGGGAGACGTCCTTGATCTCGACGCGGTCGATGGTGACGCCCCACTCGACGGCAGGGCTGTCGATCATCAACTCCAGCCCCTGGTTGAGCTTTTCGCGGTCGGAGAGGAGATCGTCGAGCTCGCTCTTGCCGATGATGGACCGCAGCGACGTCTGCGCCATCTGCGACACAGCGAACCGGTAGTCCTCGACGCGCACGACGGCCTCGGCGGGCGCGGTCACCTTGAAGTACACGACCGCGTCGACCCGCACGGTCACGTTGTCCCGGGTGATCCCCTCCTGCCCGGGCACCGGCATCGTGACGATCTGCATGTTCACCTTGCGGAGCTTGTCGACCCCGGGAATGATCATCGTCAGCCCCGGCCCCCGCACATCCGGCCGCAGCTTCCCGAGCCGGAACACCACCCCCCGCTCGTACTGCTTGACGACCCGCGCGGCGGCGGTCGCGTACACGACCCCGGCGGTCACCAACCCCGCCCCCACCGCCACCAGTTCCTCGACCACAACGGCCACCGCCCTCCGTGCGTCAGACCTGCGTCCAGGGGCTCCCTCGACGGTAACCCGCCCCGCGTACAAGGGGGAGCCCCCGCACGCCGGTTGCGTACGGGGGCTCGGAGCGCCGGGCCCGGTGCACTCGGGCCGAAATCACTGACGGTACGTCAGAACACGCTGACCCCGTACGCGTTGAGCGCCTCGACCACCGGCTGGAAGAACGTCGTCCCGCCGGAGGAGCAGTTGCCGCTGCCGCCCGAGGTCAGCCCGTAGGCGATCCCGCTGGTCGAGTACAGCGCGCCACCGGAGTCGCCGCCCTCGGCGCAGACGTTGGTCTGGATCATGCCGTAGACGACGTCGCCGCCGCCGTAGTTGACGGTCGCGTTGAGGGCCGTCACCCGGCCGCTGTGGATACCGGTGGTCGAGCCGTCACGGTAGACCGTGGTGCCGACGCTCGGCGTACCGGCGCTGGTGATGTCCGTGTTCCCCGCGGTCCCGGACTTGGTCACCGAGTTGTTGGTGTACCGGACCAGCGCGTAGTCGTTGGTCGGGAAGCTGTACCCGGCGTTGGAGCCGAGCACGGTCGACTGGCCGGAGTTGGAGTACCAGGTCGACGCGACCTCGGCGCAGTGACCGGCGGTCAGGAAGTAGTTCGTGCTGCCGCTGCGGACGTTGAAGCCGAGCGAACAGCGGTAGCCGCCACCGTAGATGGCGTCGCCACCGGCGATGAGCTTGTTGAACTTGCCGGGCGTGTGCTTGATCGTGAGGGCGCCGGCCTTGCTGCCCGCGTCCTTCTTGATCTGCGCGATCTCCGCGGCGGAGACCGTGCTGTCGACGGTGACGACCACCCGGTTGGTGGCCGCGTCGACGGCCCAGGCGGTGCCCGGGATGTCGGACTTCAGCACCGAGCCGCTGACGCCGCTGAGTTCGGAGGCGCTGAACGTGTGCGCGTCGGCGGCGTTCGCGGTGGGGACGGCGAAGCCGGCGGCGGCGACGAACCCGGCCGCGAGGGCGACCATGCGAGTGCGTCTCTTGTGGGTGGTGGGGGTGGTGCGCTTGTTCCTCACTTTTCGTTCCCTCCCGGGAAGCCAGGGGGCCCGCGTGGGGTCGGGGCCCGTGAGGCGCAGCCAGGGCCGAGTTCCCGCCCCTGAAACCAGGGTTGGAGACCCCCGGCAAGCGCTGAGGAAGGAGTATTCGGCCGAACGGACGGTCGGCGCAAGAGCCCCCCGACCACCCGCCGGACGCAAGAGCACCTTTCGGCCGAGAACCGGAGTTGAAACTGTGAGGTATGAGCTGTTTCAGGCCAACTTCCGCTTCTGTACGACGACGAGGGGCCCCGAACGGTTCCCCGTAACCCTCAACTCCCAGTTGGGCAGCACCCCCGTACCCACCCGCCACCGGCCCCGACCCGAAGG
>NZ_LIRL01001387.1 GCF_001419795.1 Streptomyces niveiscabiei | reverse complement strand
ATCGAGGGGGAGACCCGAGCGGTCGACCTCGTACGCGCCTACCTCGTCGGCGACGTCGACGGAGTAGCAGAGGCAGCGGCTCCCGGGGGTTCGACGACCGGGGCCTACATGCGCCAGCAGCTCGACAGACTGCTCGTCGACGCGGTCCGTGCCGACCCTTGGTTCGACTTCAGCCGCCCTGCTCTGATGGCTCCGGCCGGCGCCGCGTGGCTCACGACTGTGCCGATGTCCGACCCCGTCTCGGCCGCCGTGTGGGAACTCGCCTCTGACGGCGGTGACGGCCCCTTCCGCACTCTCACCGAGGACGACATGATCACCGTTCTCGCCATCTCGGCCGCTGCGCGAGGGATCGGGGCGTGGGGGTTGGAGGGGATGTTGGAGCGACTCGCGCGGGTGCGTGAGGTCGTGGCGCAGCCGTAGGGGCGCAGTTCAAGGGCCCGCGTCCGGCGCGTTCCGGGCGGGCCCTGAATTGGTACTGAAGGTACTCCGGTTACTGCACTTCAGTAGCTGCTGTGTGGCCGTAGTTGCTGGTCCTGAGCCGGTCGAGGACGCGTTCCTCCAGGCCCGGCAGGCGCTCGTCGAAGTTGGGCTCGGTCAGTTCGGCCAGGAGGGCGCGGGCGACCTGGGCGAGGGCGACGTCCGTGTGGTCGAGGCGGAGCGCGGCCTCGTTGGTCCAGCGCTTGACCGCTTTGTGGAGGGGTGGGGCGAGGTCCACGGTGAGGCGGATCGGGGTCGTGCGGATCACTTCGACGTCTGTGGGCGGAGCTGCGATCGTTTCTTCGGTGAACTTGTTTTTCGGACCTCGGCGGCGGGTGGTCATGCCTGCGCCCTTTCCCATTCGGTGATGATTTCTTTGGCTGCGGCCGGGTACGTGGTGCCTTTAGTGGTGACCTCGAAGCCATATGACTGCCGGTACAGATCGTCATTGAAGGCAATGACAGTATTCATGACTCGGAAGCCTTTATCTGTCAGAGCTTCTCTGAACTCTGCATCGGGTCCGGTTTTTGTGGCGTAGGGCCGATTGGTGCGCGTCAGTAGAACCATTTCACACATGGGATCGCGCGGTTTGCCGAGTTGTTCTCGCAGTTCTCGCGCTTCGTCAAGTTTCTTTCGAAGTTGGAGCATGGTCCGGCGTACTTCCATTCCGCCCGGCGCCAAAGGGAGAATCCAGACGTCGGCATACACCAGGGCCGATCGCGCGATTGCCTCATGGTCTTCGAGCTGCGGGGCGTCGACGACGACCGCTCCGCGTCCGGCCTCCAGGCCGGGGAGGGTGCGGTGCAGGGTCGTGATCGCCTGTCCGATCACGGGGTAGCCGATGCCGCCGGCGTCCTGCATCCAGCCGAGGCACGACGCGCCCTTGTCGCCGTCCGCCAGGAGGGGTTCGCGACCAAGTTCCTGGAGGCTCTTGCAGAGGAAGATACCGCTGGTGCTCTTGCCGACGCCGGGCTTGATCGAGGCGAGGGCAATCCGTAGAACGGGCACAGTCATGTACGTACGGTACTGCGGCTACTGCTCTTCAGTGTCCGTCTGCGGGGTCGGCGGGCCGCCGTCGTAGGGGGAGCCGACTACGACGACGCGGTAGCCAGGGGAGAGGAACAGGCCGCTGGAGTAGGGCGTGCGGACCGTCATGCGCCACATCAGCGGGGGGACGCCGAGGTCGGGCTCCCAGCGGAACTCCATCTGCGGGCCGTCCTGGCGTACGGCCCGCAGGTCGTCCTCGCATCGCTTCTGGGCCGCGCGCAGGTCGGTGTAGGTCTGCTCAAGGGGGGAGTAGGTGCGGGAGTCGCTGTAGTCGGCCCGGTACTGCGCGCCGGCGGGTGCGTCGGTGGTCTCGCTCATGGGCGCATCCTTCCACCGGCGGCGTGGGGCGGGGTCACGCTTCGCGCAGCTCGCGGCGTAGGCGGTGTACGGCGTGGCGCGCGGTGAGGTGGCGTGCGATCCGGGGTGCGACGTAGGCGGTGGCGACGGCGAGGGCCTGGTGCTCGGCGTGGTCCTGGTCGTGGTGCATGTCGTCCCCTGTCTGCGGGTGGGGAACTGAGAGTACTGCCTCTACTGCATCTACTGACTTTCAGTGGATGCAGTAGGAGCAGTGATGTGTTCGGGCGGCGTGGGTGGGGGGCGGGCAAGGGGTGAGGGCGGCTGGAGGACGGCGTTCCCGTCGATTCGCCGCAGGCGGCGGAGGCGTTCG
>NZ_LIRL01001386.1 GCF_001419795.1 Streptomyces niveiscabiei | reverse complement strand
GTCCAGCACCCCCCGCCGTACCGCCTCCGACACCGCCGACGCCCGGTTGTCGACCCCCAGCTTCCGGTAGATCCGCACGAGATGCGTCTTCACCGTCGCCTCGCTCAGGAACAGCGCCTGCGCGATCCCCCGGTTCCCGCGCCCCTCCGCCAGGAGCCGTACGACGCCGATCTCGCGTGCCGTCAACTCCCGCTCCCGGTCGGGCTCTTCCCCGACGAGCGCCCCCACCAGCTCCGGCGCGAGCCCCAGTGCCCCGGCGGCGGCGCCGCGTACCGCGCGGAACAGCTCCTGCGGCGGCCCGGCCTTGAGGACGTACCCCCGGGCCCCCGCCTCCAACGCCCGTACGACGTCGGCGCGTCCGGAGTAGCTCGTCAGCATCACCACGGCCACCTCGGGAGCAGCCGCCCGCAACCGGCGTACGGCTTCCACTCCGTCGATCCCGGCGGCCCCGGCGAACCGCAGGTCCATCAGCGCGACGTCCGGTGCCAGCTCGGCGGCAAGGCGTACCGCTTCCTCGCCGCTCTCCGCCTCCCCGGCGACGACGAGGTCGGCCTCCCCCTCCAGCAGGGCGCGCAGACCCGCCCGGACGACGGTGTGGTCGTCGGCGAGCAGCAGGCGCAGCGCGGTCACCCGGCCACCTCGTCGAGGACTTTCCCGGCGGGGACGGGGATCGATGCGCGTACCCGCGTCCCGTGCCCGGGCGCGCTGCGCACGTCCAGGACACCCCCGCACTCCCGCAGCCGCGCACGGGCGGCCGGCAGGCCGAACCCCCGGGACGGGCCGGTGCGGTCGGGACGTTCCGCGAACCCCAGCCCGTCGTCGCGGATCTCCAGCTCCGCGCCGTCCGGCCGCTGGTGGAGCGTGACGTGGACGTTCACCGCGCGGGCGTGCTCACGGATGTTCGCCAGCGCGCCCTGCGCGACCCGGAACAGGGTCGCAGCGCCCTGCCGGCCAAGTGCCGGGCACGCGGCGCCCGTTGTCCGGAACCGGACCCGCGCCGCCGCGCCCTCCGTCTCCGCGCGCTCGCACAACAGCCGCAGCGCGCCCGCGAGTCCGGCCTCCGCGACCGCCGACGGCGTGAGGTCGCTGATGATGCGGCGGGTCTCCGCGAGGTTGGCGTGCAGACCGTCCGCCGCCGCCCGGACACGTGTCAGCGCGACGTCCGGACGCTCCGCCCAGTCCCGCTCGGCCGCCTGCAACAGCATGACGCCGCCCGCGAGTTCCTGGGCCAGCGTGTCGTGCAGGTCCCGCGCGATGCGCTCCCGCTCGGTCAGCACCCCCGCGCGGCGCTGCTGCCGGGCGAGTTCCTCGCGCGTGGCACGCAACTCCTCGACCAGCCGCCGCCGTCGGTCCGCCTCCCGCTGCAACGTGCCGTACAGCGCGGCCGTTCCCCACACCGCCGCCACCGGCACCAGCATCTCCGGCGTGAAACCGCCGTTGCCGCGCACCAGTTGACCGACCAGTGAGACGGTGACCACGCCCACGGCGAGGCTCGCCGCCCGCCGGTCCAGCACCCGCAGCGCCGCACAGGCCAGCGGAATCGCCGCCCACACGTACGCGTCGGTCAGCGTCACCGGGGCGCGCAGCACGAGCGCCGTCCACAGCGCGACCAGCGCGGCCACCCAGGTGCGCCGCGCCGCCGGGCCCCACCGGTCGCCGGCCGCCAGGCCGACCCCGTACACCAGCGCCAGCAGCGTGCTGAGCACCACGATGTCGCGGCACAGCGGGTCCCTGTCCGCCGCGGCCCGGACCAGGCCCGCGACGACGACGAGCGCGAACGCGCCGTGCGCGAGGTGGTCCAGGGACCGGCGGGGGGTGGGGGGACGGCGGTCGGACACGGGGACCCCTTGATCC
>NZ_LIRL01001385.1 GCF_001419795.1 Streptomyces niveiscabiei | reverse complement strand
CCCCAAAGGCCCCCCATGCCCGAAGGCGACACCGTCTGGCAGACCGCGACCCGTCTCCACACCGCCCTCGCCGGCGCCCCCCTCACCCTCTCCGACCTCAGAGTCCCGAAGTACGCGACGGTCGACCTCACCGGCCGGACCGTCCTGGACGTCACCCCGCGCGGAAAACACCTCCTCGCGAGGATCGAGGGCGGCCTGACGCTCCACTCGCACCTGCGCATGGAGGGCGCCTGGTACGTGTACGCGGAGGGCCGGCGCTGGACGGGCGGCCCGGGGCACCAGATCAGGGCGGTGCTGGGAACGGCGGACCACACGGCCGTCGGCTACCGCCTGACCGTGCTGAACCTGATCCGCACCGAGCACGAGGACAGCCTCGTCGGCCACCTGGGCCCCGACCTGCTGGGCCCGGACTGGGACGCCGGCCGCGCCCTGGCGAACCTCCTCGGGGACCCCGCCCGCCCCCTCGGCGAAGCCCTGCTGGACCAGCGCAACCTCGCCGGGATCGGCAACATCTACAAGAGCGAGCTGTGCTTCCTGACCGGCGCAACCCCCTGGCTCCCCGTCGGCGCGCTCCCGCCCGACCGCGCGGCCAAGCTCCCGCCGCTCGCCCACCGCCTCCTGGCGGCCAACCGCACCCGCCCGGTCCGCACGACGACGGGCCGCCGCGGCCAGGACCTGTTCGTGTACGGCCGCGCGGGCCGCCCCTGCCTGCGCTGCGGCACACCCGTCCGCCTCGCCGACCAGGACGACCGCCCCACGTACTGGTGCCCGAGCTGCCAGCAGGGCCCGCACAATTGACGGACCGTCAGATTCTTTCGTACGGTCGACTCATGGCCGTGAAGGCGTACGACCTCAGCGGGCGCACCGCGTTCGTGACCGGAGCCGCGAGCGGCATCGGCCGCGCCTGTGCGATCCTCCTCGCGGAGGCGGGGGCGACGGTGCACGCGGCGGACCGGGACGCGCGGGGCCTGGAGGAGACGGCGGCGCTCGCCAAAGCCGTACACAGGCGCGTACGCGCGCACGTACACGCAGGCGCACACCCGACAGCGGACGCGGAAACACACCCGACAGCCCACCCGGATGTGCGCACCCACCACCTCGACGTCACCGACCGCGCCCAGCTCCGCGACGCCATCGCCTCCTGCGACCGTCTGGACGTCCTCGCGGCCGTCGCCGGGATCATGCACAGCAGTACGGTCCTGGAGACCCGGGACGAGGACCTCGACCGGGTGTGGGCCGTCAACTTCAAAGGCGTGCTGTACGCCTGCCAGGAGGCCGCCGGCCGGATGATCCGACAGGGCTCGGGCGGCAGCATCGTCACGATGGCGTCCGGCGCGGTCGACACCGGGGGCGCCGGGCTGCTCTGCTACGGCGTCGCCAAGGCGGCCGTCGTCCAGTTGACGCGGACGCTCGCGACCGAGGCCGGCCCGCACGGCATCCGCGTCAACGCGGTCGCCCCGGGCTGGATCCGCACGCCGATGACCGACCGCCCGGACGCGGCGACCCAGGCCCGTACGGAGGCGTCCATGGCCCGCCTCGCGCCGCTGAAACGGGTGGGTGAGGCGGAGGAGGTCGCGCACGCGGTCCTGCACCTGGCCTCGGACGCGTCGGCGTTCACGACGGGGCAGATCCTGCGGCCCAACGGGGGCGTCGCGATGCCATGGTGACGCGGGGCACCCGGCCATGACACAGATCACCCTGTCCGATCATCACGCCCGCCCCCCTCACCCCTGAGCGTCCTCTTCTTCGAGGCAGACCACACGTAC
>NZ_LIRL01001384.1 GCF_001419795.1 Streptomyces niveiscabiei | reverse complement strand
GCGCAGCTGGCCGCAGCTACGGCAGGCGGGGTGGAGCAGGCGCGGGCGGGTGGTCCCACGCGGTCGGCCGCAGCTGAGTGGGGCACGTGGAGCGGGTGCGGGGCGGTGGTGCGAGGTTGTGGGCTCATGACGTCGGTTCCCTCAGTTCTCGGTCCGAGGGGATTGTTGATGTCAGGGTCACCGCTGTGGGGTTCAGGTCGGAGGGGGTCGGCATGACGCTGCCTGGGAGTTGGACTGCTGCCGCGCCGTGGGCTACTGCGGAGGCGAGGGCCTTGGGGCCGGTGCCGCCGGCGATCAGGAAGCCGGCCAGGGAGGAGTCGCCGGCTCCTACGTTGCTGCGGACCGTCGTTACCTGGGAGGTTGCGAAGTAGGTGCCCGTTGAGTCCAGGAGGAGTTGGCCGTCGGCGCCCAGGCTGGCCAGGACCGCTCGGGCGCCCAGATCGCGGAGTTGTTCCGCCGCCTTCAGGGCGTCGCCGATCGTCCGCAGGGGGCGGCCCACCGCCTCGGAGAGTTCCTCGGCGTTCGGCTTGACCACGTCGGGGCCCGCGCGGAGGGCCTCCAGGAGGGCCGGGCCCGAGGTGTCCAGGGCGATGCGGGCGCCCGCGTCGTGGGCCCGGGTGACCAGCTCGGCGTACCAGGACGGGGCCAGGCCCCTCGGGAGGCTGCCGCAGCAGGCGATCCAGGCCGCGTGGGCCGAGTGCTCGCGGACCGTCTCCAGGAGGAGTTCCTGTTCGGCAGGCGAGAGTTCGGGGCCGGGCGCGTTGATCTTCGTGAGGACGCCGTTCGACTCCGCGAGCGCGATGTTGGAACGGGTCGCGCCGGCCACGGGTACGGGGGCGACCTCGATGCCCTGCGCGTCGAGGAGGTCCGCGACGAGGGCGCCGGGGGCGCCGCCGAGGGGCAGGACCGCGACCGTACGGCGTCCCGCCGCCGCGACCGCGCGCGAGACGTTGACGCCCTTGCCGCCCGGGTCCATGCGTTCGCCGGTGGCGCGGATGACCTCGCCCCGGTCGAGGGAGGGCACCTCGTAGGTGCGGTCGAGGGACGGGTTGGGGGTGACGGTGAGGATCATGCCGCTCTCGCCGGTCGTACGGATGGGGTCGGTGGTGGGGG
>NZ_LIRL01001383.1 GCF_001419795.1 Streptomyces niveiscabiei | reverse complement strand
CGCTCAAGGATGCCGCGAAGGCCCACATCGACCTCGAGAGCCGGAAGACGACAGGCGCGTCGATCTTGAAGCCGTAGATTTTTCGTCGTCGTCCTCTCCCGTGTCCCGGACAAGCGCAGCGAAGCGGAGCGCAGATCCGGCAACTGTTATGTTGATGGGGCGATCATATAAGGTTTTCGGTCGCGCATCATTGCGTTGAGCACGGTTAGAAGCTTCCTGGCGACGGCAATGAGGGCGAGTTTGGCTGGTTTGCCGGCCTTTCGCAGGCGTTCGTAGAATGCCTTGAATGGATCGGCGCGGCGAACCGCGTTGAGAGCGGCCATATAGAGGGCGTCGCGGATCCGGTTGCGGCCGCCGCCGATCTTGCGCTTTCCACGATAGGTACCGCTGTCGACGTTGAAGGGCGCCAGGCCGGCCAGTGCCGCAACCTGCTTCGGACCGACACGCCCGAGTTCGGGCATCTGCGCGAGGAGCTGCATGCAGGCCACCGGGCCGATGCCGGGCAGTGAGCGCATCAACTGCGCATCTTCGGCGATCTCCTGCTCTGCTTTGATGAGCGCACTGATCTCGGCCTCGATCTCCGCGATCTCGTCGTCGAGCACGGCGATGAGGCGGCCGATCCGTTCGGCCATGGCGCGGTCCTCGGCCTCACTGCGGCGGTTTTTCTCCTGAGCTCGCATGCTGACCAGCTGATCGCGTCGTTTTGCCAGCCTTGCCAAAGCGTTGCGGGCCGGTGTGGCGACCTGCTCAGTTGCGGGCGTCATGGCTCGAGCAAAGGCTGCCAGCATCCGCGCGTCGATTTGGTCGGTCTTGGCGAGCTGGCCGCTGGCGCGGGCAAAGTCGCGGGCGCGGGCCGGATTGATCCGGGCAAAGCGAACCCCGGCCTGACGCAGCGCCTCGCGAAGCTCGAGGTCGTAGACCCCCGTGGCCTCAAAGACGACCAGCGTATCGCATCGCCAACGCGCCACCAGCTGTGTGATGGCCTGTGTCGCGTTGTCGATGCGTTCCGATGCATCGATGGCCTCATCGAAAATATCGAGATGATGTTTGGAGACGTCGATTCCGACGCAGCGAAGGGCTATGATCACGGTGCCTGTCCCTGTGATGCGAGGTCTGTTGGCGCAGCCTCGTGCAACTGTTCAGGTTGATAGATGGAACGGGCGGGAGACCGGGCCGGATCACGGCGTCGATCGCCAAGGACCCAACGGCTTCCCGCCCACCGCCATCATGACAGACTTTCCACACACAGGGACCCATACGC
>NZ_LIRL01001382.1 GCF_001419795.1 Streptomyces niveiscabiei | reverse complement strand
TGAAGGGGCTCCGCCCCTTCCACCCCGCCAAGGGGCTCCGCCCCCTGGACCCCCGTTCGGCCCGAAGGGCCTCGTCCTCAAACGCCGGACGGGCTGAGATGTGCGGACCGGCGTCGGGAAGGTGTCGGACGGCGGGCGCTGGCCCCGGGGAGGGGGCCGGATGGCCCCCTGCTTCCTCTACTGCTGGGGGTGGTGTGCGGGGATTTCCGGGAGGGTGGCCGTCGTTTCGTACGCGCTCAGCATGTCGATTCGGCGGATGTGGCGTTCGTCACCGGAGAAAGGGGTCGCGAGGAAGGTTTCGATGAACTTGGTGGCCTCGTCTTGGGGGTGCATGCGGGCACCTACCGCGATGACGTTGGCGTTGTTGTGCTGGCGGCCCAGGGAGGCTGTTTCTTCGCTCCAGGCCAGGGCCGCTCGGACGCCCTTGACCTTGTTCGCGGCGATTTGTTCGCCGTTGCCGGAGCCGCCGATGACGATGCCGAGGGAGTCGGGGTCGGACGCGGTGCGTTCGGCGGCGCGGAGGCAGAAGGGGGGGTAGTCGTCCTGGGCGTCGTAGATGTGGGGGCCGCAGTCGACGGGGTCGTGGCCGGCTGCCTTGAGCCAGTCGACGAGGTGGTTCTTGAGTTCGAAGCCGGCATGGTCGGAGCCTAGGTACACGCGCATGGGACGAGTGTGACATGCGGGTTGCTGGGGAGGGTCAGGGGTGTGCGTCGGGCGGCGCGCATCGGTAGTTCGACGAAACGTCCAGATCACAGTTGTCGCCGATCCTTAATGGCAGGTACACGGACAGCTTCACCTCCGTTTCACTGGCCGCCAGCACTCGCACCCCTCCCCTCTCCCCCACGCCGCGCGAAGGACGTCCCCCATGGCTTCTCCCCCGATTCTCTCCAAGGCTCCCGAGAACCCCCAGGAACCAGGCTCCGGCCTCCAGGCGGGACTGAAGAACCGGCACCTGTCGATGATCGCGATCGGCGGGGTGATCGGCGCCGGTCTGTTCGTCGGGTCGAGCACCGGCATCGCGACCGCGGGGCCCGGCATCCTCCTGTCGTACGCGCTCGTCGGCACGCTCGTGGTGCTGGTGATGCGGATGCTGGGCGAGATGTCCGTGGCGAACCCGACGTCGGGCTCGTTCTCGGCGCACGCGGACCGCGCGCTCGGCCCGTGGGCGGGGTTCACGATCGGCTGGCTGTACTGGTTCTTCTGGGTCGTGGTGCTGGCGGTGGAGGCGACGGCCGGGGCGAAGATCCTGGAGTCGTGGATACCGGCCGTACCGCAGTGGGGCTGGGCGCTGATCGTGATGGTCGTGCTGACCGCCACGAACCTGGTGTCGGTCGGCTCGTACGGCGAGTTCGAGTTCTGGTTCGCCGGGATCAAGGTCGTGGCGATCGGCGCGTTCATCGTGGTCGGCGGGCTCGCGGTGTTCGGTGTGCTGCCGGGTGTGGACAGCGACAAGGCGGGGCTCGGGAACCTCACGGACCACGGCGGCTTCCTGCCGAACGGCGCCGGGGCGATCCTGACCGGCGTCCTGCTCGTCGTCTTCTCCTTCATGGGGAGCGAGATCCCGACGCTGGCTGCGGGTGAGTCGGAGAATCCGCGGCAGGCGGTGACGAAGGCGACGAACAGTGTGATCTGGCGGATCGCGGTGTTCTACCTGGGGTCGATCTTCGTGGTGGTCACGCTGCTGCCGTGGAACGACCCGTCGATCAAGGAAGAGGGGTCGTACGTCGCCGCGCTCGACTCCCTCGGGATCGCGCACGCCGGGCAGATCATGAACTTCATCGTGCTGACGTCGGTGCTGTCCTGCCTCAACTCCGGTCTGTACACGGCGTCCAGGATGGCGTTCTCGCTCGGCCAGCGCGGGGACGCGCCGAAGTCGTTCGCGCGGACCACCTCGCGAGGTGTGCCGCTGGCGGCGATCCTGTCGTCCGTGGTGTTCGGGTTCGTCGCGGTGTTCTTCAACTACGCGTACCCCGACTCGGTGTTCCTCTTCCTGGTCAACTCCTCCGGCGCGGTCGCCCTGTTCGTGTGGCTCGTCATCTGCTTCTCGCAGCTGCGGATGCGGAAGATCATCCAGGCGGAGGCGCCGGAGAAGCTCGTCGTGAAGATGTGGCTGTACCCGTATCTGACGTGGGCGACGGCCGGGTTGATCGTGTTCGTGCTCGGTTACATGCTGACCGATACGGAGCACGACGGCCGGACGACCGTGCTGTTGTCGCTGCTCGTCGCGGCCGGGGTGCTCGCCGTGGCCGTCGTGAAGTCGCGGCTGCGGGCGCGGGACGGCGTCACAGCACCGTGAAGCTCCCCTTCACCTCCTCGTAGACCTTGAGGGCACTCTCCTCCACGCCCGGCTGCTCGGGTTCGACCAGGACGGGAAGTCGTTCCAGGTCAACACGTGGTACCAGCCGGGCGTGGAGGAGAGT
>NZ_LIRL01001381.1 GCF_001419795.1 Streptomyces niveiscabiei | reverse complement strand
GGTGGTGCCGGTGCTGGGGGTGCGGTGCTTGTTGTGTGACGGACGGCCGGGCGCCGTACGTCGTACGCCGTGAGGCGGCGCGCGTTTGGCCGTGCGCGCCCCCTCGTACGCGCCCTCTACTCCGGCACCACCGCCGTCGCCGTGATCTCCACGAGTTGGCCCGGGTAGCCGAGGCTCGCGACGCCGAGGAGGGTCGAGGAGTGGGGGCCGGTGCTGAGGCCGGACGCCTCGACCACGGTCCACACCGCTGTCAGTACGGCCGGGTCGGGGCTCACGACGTACACGTCCGTGACGACGACGTGCGCCAAGTCGCTGCCGACCGACCGGAGTTGCTCCTCCAGGTTGGCGATCACCCGCTCGGCCTGCCGTACCGGGTCCCCCGGTCCCACGAGGGTGCCCGCCGCGTCGAGGGGCACCGAACCGGCGAGGAACGCGAGTTTCGTTCCGGCCTCGACGACCGAGGCGTGCGCGTAGGTGGGCGGGCGGAAGAGGTCGGGTGAGGTGACGCGGCGGATCATGGGAGCTCCTCGCTGGTGGACGACTGCCGATCATCCAGCCCGGCGCGCGCGAGGGCACCCGGATTTTCCGGGGCGGCGGATCACGCGGCCCGCGTCAGCAGTGCGGGCCGCACACCGGTCTCACGACTCCGGGCCGTCAGGATCCGCTCGAACCTGCGGGGGGGGGGTGCCCCTGTCTGCCCCCAGCCCCGGGGAGCGGGGGGCCGGGAGGTCGATCAGGTCGCTCACGTCGGCGACCTTCTGGAGGGTGCGGGCCAGGGAGGCCAGGGTGCGGCGGACCTCGGTGAGCTGGGTGCGCAGGGCCGGCGCGTGGTCCCAGGCGCGCTCCCAGGCGACCGGGTCGTGGCCCTCGGGGCGCCGGGACTCGTAGGCGGCCAGGCGGGGGTGCCAGGAGGCCAGGAGGGGGCGCAGGACGCGGTTGAGGACGGTCACCGCGAGGACGCCGAAGCTGACGTGGCCGGGGGCCAGGGGCGGGGCGACGTCGGGGCCGTAGCGGCGCAGGATGTCGCGGGTGGTGCCGAAGAACGTGTACAGGGACGTCAGGGCCTCGCGCAGGAAGCCCTCGTCGGGGTGCAGCTCCTCCACCGAGACCCGCGTCACCAGCTCCAGGTACAGCTCCCACGCCGCGCTGCGCTCCGCGTCGGCCGGCTGCCAGGTGCCGGAGATCTCGCCCACGAACGGTATCGACAGTGTCGCCGTGATCTGCGACGGTCCGCTCGGTCCCCGCCGCTTGCGCTGCCTGTGTCCCATGATCGCCTCCCCGGGTGCCCACAGTAGGGTAAGTCGCCGTGTGGGACGTCTTCCTCAGCTACAGCCGCGCGGACGTGGAGTCGGTCCGTCCCCTCGCGCGTGCGCTGCGCGAGGAGGGGCTGCGGGTCTTCACCGACGAGACCGGGGTGGCCCCCTTCGAGGGGATCAGCGAAACGATCCGCCGCGAACTCGGCAGGTCCACGGCGCTGCTGGCGTACTACTCCACCGGCTATCCCGCGCGTGAGGCGTGCCAGTGGGAGCTGACCTGCGCCTATCTCGCCGGTCTCGCCGAAGGCGACCCCCGGCGCCGGGTCATGGTCGCCAACCCCGAGCCGGCCGCCGCCCACATCCAGCCCGTCGAACTGCGCGACGCGCGCCACGCGGACCCGGCGGATCCCGCGGGGCTCGTCGCCGACGTCGTGGCGCACCTGGCCCGTCTCGACGGTCCCATGCGGCTGCCGGAGCCCGCCGTACGGGGTCCCCACCCCGAGTTCCTCGGCCGCCTGACCGAGCTCTGGCAGGTCCACTCCGCGCTGCACGCGCACGCCGCGCCGCTCACCGCGGGACGGGCCCCGGCGCGGACCGTCCAGATCCGCGGGATGGCGGGCATCGGCAAGACCGCGCTCGCGCGCGAGTACGCGCTGCGCTTCGAGGCGGCCTACCCGGGAGGCGTCCACTGGCTGGACGGACGCTCGGACGACACCCCCGTACGGGATGCGGACCCCGGCGGGCCCTTCCTCCTGATCGTCGACGACGTCCCCCCGGGACGCCTCGCGGAGACGACCGCACAGCATCCCTTGGGCCACACCCTCTTCACCCTCCGCGGCCACGCGTACGACGGCCCGGGCGCCGTCCTCGACCTGGGACCGCTCGACGCGCACCACGCGCGCCTGCTGCTCGGCGGCAACCCCGACGACTCAGGCGACTTCGGTGACACGGACACTCTCGCCGAGGCGGTCGACGGCCACCCCCTCGCTCTCGCGCTCCTGGGACGCGCCGTGCGCGCGGGTCACAGTCCGCGCGCCCTCTACGACCTCCTGCACACGCGCGGGAGATCACTCCTGGACACGCTGGCCGAACGGGACGTCACGGCCGGTCTCGTCGCGGACGTGGACGGGGACGAGGCCGCCGACGTCCTGCGGTGCGCCGCCGCTCTCCATCCGCTGCCGGTGACCGCGCGGGACGCGGCCGGCGTGCTGGCCGCCGTCGACCGGGTGCCGCAGGCGGTCGCCCGCAGACGCGCGGCCCAGGGGATCGCCGAACTGTCCGCACGCGGCCTGCTGGACCCGGAGAACGCCCCAGGAGGCGCTGCGGGAGCCTGGCGGCTCCATCCCGTCACTCTGCACGCCTGGCACCACCACGACCCCGCTCCGGCCCGTACAGAGGCCCTCAGGCATGCCGCCCTGCGCACGCTGTGCGGCCACCGCGGCCCGGATACCCTGGGTCTTCCCGGCAGCCGGAGGGAGGTCCCCGTGACAGCACCCAGCGAGTCCGAGCGGATGGCCGCGTTCGACATCCAGGTCGAGCTCGTCACCCGGATCGGCGTCCAGGAGCTCGCTCCCGGCGAGGGGAGCCTGCGCGAGGCCCTGAGCTCGCTCAAGTCGGTGATCGACTTCACCCGCGCGACCCTGCACACGTACAGCATCGGCCTCGCGCCGGGCACGGGCGCGCGGACCGTGCAGAGCCTGGCGTACAGCCTGGTCAACGACGTCATCCGGCCCTTCACCACCGCCTGGCACCCGCGCCTGACGGCCTACGAGGGGACCCGGCCCGCCTCCGTCAGCCCGCTCGACCACGAGGCCGGGTCCCCTCGTAGGCC
>NZ_LIRL01001380.1 GCF_001419795.1 Streptomyces niveiscabiei | reverse complement strand
TCGCGGTGTGGTGGCCGGGGTGGCGGTCGGGGTGCTGCTGCTGGGGGCCGGTTGTTCGTCCGGGGACTCCGATGCGCGGGAGCCCGAGGGCGGGGCGTCCCCCGGGGCTCCTTCCTCCGCTTCGTCCGCCGGGAGCCCGGCTCCTCGCGGGGAGGCCGAGCCGCCGCCCGCAAAGGGGTCCGTCCGGGTCGTGCGGACCGTCGCCGAGGGGCTGAAGTCGCCCTGGGGTGTCGCCGCGATCCCCGGCGGGGGGCTGCTGGTGGCGTCCCGCGACGAGGGGACGGTCACGCTGGTCGAGGGCGGGGCCAAGACCGAGGTGGGCGAGGTGCCCGGGGTGTCGCCCGACGGCGAAGGGGGGCTGCTGGGGCTCGCCCTGTCGCCGCGGTTCGCCTCCGACCGGATGGTGTACGCGTACTTCACGTCCGAGTCCGACAACCGCATCGTCCGGATGCGGTACGACGTCCAGCGGCCGGCGGGGCAGCAGCTCGGGGCTCCCGACACGGTGTTCAGGGGCATCCCCAAGGGGCGTATCCACAACGGCGGGCGTATCGCGTTCGGGCCCGACGGGATGCTGTACGCGGGCACCGGGGAGTCCGGTGACACGGGGCTCTCCCAGGACCTCGACTCCCTCGGCGGCAAGATCCTCCGGCTGACCCCCGAGGGCGAGCCCGCGCCGGGCAACCCCACCCCCGACTCCCCCGTCTACTCCTACGGCCACCGCAACGTCCAGGGGCTCGCCTGGGACTCCCGGCAGCGCCTCTTCGCCGCCGAGTTCGGGCAGAACACGTGGGACGAGCTCAACGCGATCGCCCCCGGCGGCAACTACGGCTGGCCCGAGGTGGAGGGCAAGTCCACCGACGCCAAGTACCGCAACCCCCTCGCCCAGTGGTCCACCGCCGAGGCGTCCCCCAGCGGCATCGCCTACGCGGAGGGCTCCCTCTGGATGGCCGGGCTCCGGGGCCAGCGCCTGTGGCGCATCCCTCTGAACGGCACGGAGGCTTCCGCCGAACCGCAGGCATTCCTCACAGAGAAGTACGGGCGCCTGCGGACCGTCGTCGCCGCCGGGGGCAACAAGCTGTGGGTGACGACCAGCAACACGGACGGGCGCGGCGAGGTACGCGACGGGGACGACCGGATCCTGGAGCTTGAGGTGAGCTGAGGGAAGGACGGCCGAGGCGCAACACGGCCGTCGAGGCCACCGGCGGAGCCGGCCCGACACGCGGTCCCTAAGACCCGTCAGCCCTTCTCCGCATCGCCCCCGAGACCCTCACCCGGCGACGCCGGCTCCTCCTCCGCGCGCGCCACCCGCACCGTGACCTTCCCCGACGACAGATCTATCGGCCCCCGCCCCGGATCCCCGTCCCCGACATCCTCCCGCGTCAGCTCCAGCCGGTTCTGCTCGTCCTGCGTGTGCTTGCGGCCCGGGGAGAAGAGT
>NZ_LIRL01000138.1 GCF_001419795.1 Streptomyces niveiscabiei | reverse complement strand
GGTCGTGGGCGGGGACTCAGGGGACGCGACGGGCTCAGCGGCCCCTTCGGGGACGCGCGCGGGGGCGAAGCCTCCCCCGGCGTGGAACACGCGTCCGGCGTCGCTGGCGGCCGTCGGGGACTCCATCACGCGCGGGTTCGACGCGTGCGGGATCCTCCAGGACTGCCCGGAGGTGTCGTGGGCGACGGGCGACAGCGCGGACGTCGACTCGCTCGCCGTGCGGCTGCTGGGGCCCACGAAGGCGACGACGCACAGCTGGAACTACGCCAAGACCGGGGCCCTGATGGCCGATCTGCCGGGCCAGATGGCGCAGGCGGGGACGCGCAAGCCGGCGCTGGTGACGGTCATGGCGGGGGCGAACGACGCGTGTCGCGACACGGTCGCGGCGATGACGCCGGTCTCGGCGTTCCGTACGTCGTTCGAGCAGTCGATGGCCGCGCTGCGGTCGGTGTCGCCCACGTCGCAGGTGTACGTGTCGAGCGTGCCCGATCTCAAGCGGCTGTGGTCCGAGGGGCTGACCAAGCCGCTGGGCAAGGTCGTCTGGAAGCTGGGGATCTGCCCGTCGATGCTGGCCGACGCGACGGCGGTGGACCAGGCGGCGGTCGCCCGGCGGGACTCCGTGCAGGAGCGGGTGCGGGAGTACAACTCCGTGCTGAAGGAGGTGTGCGCGAAGGACCAGCGGTGCCGGTTCGACGGCGGGGCGGTGTACGACTACCGGTTCGGGACGAAGCAGTTGAGCCGGTGGGACTGGTTCCATCCGAGCAAGGACGGGCAGGCGCGGCTCGCGGAGATCGCGTACGCCAAGGTGACGGCGCCGGAGGCGTGAAAGGGACGTGTCCCGGCAGGGGAGGCGTGACTTAGGGTTTCGCTCATGAGCGAACACTTCGGAACACTTTCCGACGGCACCCCGGTGCACCGCTGGACCCTGGAGCGGGCCGGGACCCGGGTGCGGATCCTGACGTACGGCGGGATCGTGCAGTCCGTCGAGGTCCCCGACCGGGACGGGCACGCGGGCGATGTGGTGCTGGGGTTCGCCGATCTCGCGGGCTACCTCGACCATCCCGAGCCGTTCCTCGGCGCGTTGATCGGGCGGTACGCGAACCGGATCGCGGGGGCGCGGTTCGCGCTGGACGGGCGGGAGTACCCGCTTGCCGCCAACAACGCGCCGAACTCGCTGCACGGGGGTCCGGCCGGCTTCGACAAGGTCGTGTGGGCCGCCGAGGAGGCCGGTCCGTACGGCGTACGCCTCAGCCGCGTCTCCCCCGACGGCGAGGAGGGCTTCCCGGGGCGGCTGGACGTCTCGGTGACGTACGCGCTCGACGAGGCAGGCGCGCTGCGGATCTCGTACGAGGCGACGACCGACGCGCCGACCGTCGTGAACCTCACGAACCACAGCTACTTCAACCTCGCCGCGTCCGGCGTGGCGACCGACCACGAACTCCGGGTGGACGCCTCGCGGTACACGCCGGTCGACGCCACGCTGATCCCGGCGGGCGAGCCGGCCGAGGTCTCCGGCACGCGCTTCGACTTCCGTACGTCCCGCAAGGCGGGCGGCGGGTACGACCACAACTTCGTGCTGGACAAGGGGGTGACGGAGCGGGCGGAGGAGATCGCCGAGCTGCACGATCCGGCGTCGGGCCGGACCCTCACGGTCGCGACCACGGAACCCGGCATCCAGGTCTACACGGCCGACCACCTCTCGGCGCCGTTCGCGCCCTGCGCGGGGATCGCCCTGGAGACCCAGCACTTCCCGGACTCGCCGAACCGGCCGGACTTCCCGGGGACGGTGCTGCGGCCGGGCGAGGTGTACCGCTCGGAGACGGTGTACGGGTTCTCGGCACGCTGATCGCGGCGCGGGCTGCTCTCGGGGTGGGCTGCTCGCGGGGTTTTATGCGGGGGAACCCCGGTCCAGGGGTCAGGGTCCCGGACCGGGGCAGCTCCCGAGGGGAACCCCGCGTCGCACGCTATCCGCTGCGCGGCGATTCCACCGTCCTCGGACGATCTACCCCCTTGGATTCCGAACGAACCCTTCACAAGTTCCGGACCGTGGGGCCATTTTGTGTGGCTTGTGTCGCCGCCACGACCTCGATCTCGATCAGCGCCTCCGGCCGGAACAGCCTCGGGACCTCGAACGTCATGCTGGTCGGCGGGGTGCCGGTGAGGAACTCCCCCCGTACGGCGGCGTATTCGGCGAGCCGCGAGATGTCCGTCAGGTAGGTGCGGATGTTGATGACGTCGTCCAGGGTCGCCCCGTGCGCCGCCAGCAGCGCGGCGATCGTCTCGAAGACCCCCCGGGACTGCTCGGCGAGACCGGCGCCTTCGGCGATCTGGCCCGAGAGGTACAACAGGGCGCTGCCGTCGGGGTGTTCGACGCGGGCGACCTGGGAGTAGTACGGCGAGAGGGGCTGCGGGGCGGTGGCGGGGTTGTCGAGGGTGATGCGCATGGGGCGACGGTAGGTTCGGGGCGCGTGATGCGACAAGCGAATGTCTAGCATGGCTGATATGCGGAACGAGCATGGGTCGGCGGCGTCAGCGTCGGCTTCGGGTGAGTTGTCCACGGTCTGGCTGCGGGTCTTCCTGGAGGTGGCCCGGCAGGGGTCGTTCACGGGTGCCGCCCGCGACCTCGGGTGGACGCAGTCCGCCGTGTCCCGGCAAGTCGCCTCGCTGGAGGGGGCGTTGGGGTCGGGCCCGCTGTTCGAGCGGTTGCCTCGCGGGGTGCGGCTGACCGAGGCGGGCCGGGTGCTCGTGCCGTACGCGCAGACCGTGGCGGACGTACTCGTGGGTGTGCGGCGGGAGTTGGGGGCGCTGCGCGCGGGGACGGCGGGGCGGCTGCGGTTCGGGGCGTTCGCGTCGGCCGATGTCGCCCTGGTGCCACGGGCGTTGGCCCGGTTCCGGGCGGAGCGGCCGGGGGTGGCGGTGAGCCGGGAGGAGGGGTTCAC
>NZ_LIRL01001379.1 GCF_001419795.1 Streptomyces niveiscabiei | reverse complement strand
CCCCTGGTTCGGCTACGCCCCCCTCGACCCGGCCCACCTGCCGGCCATCGACGCCCTCGTGTACGTCAGGGACGCCTAGGCTCTCGCGAGCCCGGCGACCTCCTGCGCGCTCAAGGCCCGCCCGTACACCCGGAAATCCCTCAAAGTCCCCTTCAGATAAGGGGTGGTGCCGTACTGCGACCGCCCCAGATACGCCCCGCGGATATGGTTCGCGAAGTACCGGGGCTCCGAGTACGCCTTGGCGTCCCGCCCGACCTCCTTCCCGTCGACGTACAGCACCAGAGCGCGCTCGGCGTACGTCACCGCGACATGCGCCCACCGCCCCACGGCCAGCGCATCGGCGTCGACCTGCTGCTCCCCGGACGCGCCGAGTGTGCTCACCGCGAACCGCAGCTTCCCGTCGTCGGTGCGCGGCGTGAGGAACAGGTACGCGGTCTCCCCGGTCCCGATGTCGAACACCCGCGCCCCCGGCTCGGGTTGGGCATCGAGCCGCACCCGCACCGCGACCGTGTAGGCGGACGCCCCGGCGAGGAGGTCGTCCGCGAGACGGACGTACCCGTCCTTCCCGTCGAGCACCACCCCGGACGGCGACCAGGAGGCGCCGCCCGCGAGCCGGGCGGTCTTCCCGTTCCCCGTGGCGTCCCCGGCGACCGTCCCCGACGTCTCGTCGAACTGGTGGTGCACGGCGAACGCCGGGGGAGGCGCGGGGAGTTCACCGGTGATCCAGTACACGCTGTAGCGCTGGTGATGCACCCGCGCGACCGGCAGCAGCGTCACGTCCTTGCCGTCGGCCCGCGCGGTGAACCGCAGCGGATCGGCCGACTCCTGCCGCACGGAGCCGAGTTCGAGACGCGGCAGCCACCAGTTCAGGGTGTCGCCGTAGGCGCCGGCGAGGACGATCGGCCCGTGCACGAGGGCGCGGACGTCCGGGTCGTCGGGCGCGGGCTCGGCGACCGTCCGCATCGGCAGCGACAGCTCGACCCGGTCGCCGGCGCACCACAGCCGGTCCAGGACGAGCCAGCCGCCGGGACGCGGACGGTGGGGGAGGGGCCGCCCGTTGAGGGTGGCACGCGCGCCGGACGCCCAGGCGGGGACCCGGATCTGGAGCCGGTGCGCGGCACGCCCCGAGGCCACGGTGAGGGTCGTCGCGGACTCGTCGGGGAACCGCGTCGTCTGCCGCCAGGTGATCCCCTTCTCCCGCCAGGTCACCTCCGACGGGATGAACAGGTTGACCAGCAGCCGCTGTTCGTCGTGCGCGTACACGGTGTCGGCGAACTTGGCCTGCGTCTCCATGCCGGTGCCGTGGTCGCAGGAGAAGTTGCCGTAGTCCGTCGAGTACGCGTTCTCGTCCTCGCCCATGAACCAGGGCTGCTGCTTGAACGCCATCGGGTTGAGGTCGGTGTAGTAGATGTTGAAACCGTGCGCGGAGTCCGGGTCCTGCTCACCCAGCATCTGGTTGAACAGGGTCCGCTCGTAGTGGTCGAGCAGCTCCGTGCGCTCCGGCGCGTGGAAGTGCAGCAGCCGCGTCAGCTTCAGCATGTTGTAGCTGTTGCAGTTCTCGCAGGTGAGCTCCCCGATCCGGCCCGCGATCGCGTCCGGGGGCCCGAAGGACTCCCTGCTGCTGTTGCCGCCGATGACGTACGTGTGGTGCCCGACGACGATCCGCCAGAAGTTCTCCGCTATCGCCCGGTACCGCTCCTCGAGCCCCTCCTCCCACATCCGCAGCGCGCCGGTCGCCTTCGGGATCTGCGTGTTCGCGTGCAGCCCCGCGAGCCGGTCCTCGTTCCTGGCCAGCGGCCCGTACACCTCGGCGTCCGCGAACCGCTCGGCGACCGTGAGCCACCGCCCGTCACCGGTGAGGGCGTGCAGATCCGCCAACGTCTCCTGGATGCCCCCGAACTCGGCCCACAGCGCCTGCTGCATCTCCTCGTACGACAGCCGCCCGGTACGCCGGTCCAGCCACCCGGCCATCCCCAGCACCACGTCCAGCGCCTGCCCGTTCCCGGCCAGCCGGTACTGGTCCACCAGCCCCGCCATGATCTTGTGGAGCGTGTAGTACGGCGCCCACACCCATTCCTCGGCCTTCTCCAGCCGGTCGAACAACTCCTCGGGGAACGCCGACAGGTACCCCTTCCCGAACCCCGCCTTCGGCGACGCCGCCTGGCACTCGGCCAGCGCCGCGACCAGCGCCCGCCCCTTGGCCCGCAGCTCCTCGTCCCCGGTGTTCGCGTACGTCAGCGCCAGCCCCGACAGCAGATGCCCCGTCGAATGCCCCCGCAGCTCCTGGTCCGGCGCCTCCCAGCCGCCGCACGGCTCGGCGGCACTGTGCAGCCCGACGTTCAGCCGGAACGTGTGCAGCAGCCGGTCGATGTCGACGAAACGCAGGTATGCGGTGTTGCGCTGCTGGTTCGCCCGGAACGGACTGTCCAGCAGCGCGACCGCATCGAGCGGGAACGGCCGGACGGACCCGCCGCCTCCGACCTCGCTGCCTCCGACCGCGCCGTCCCCGGCCTTGCCGCTCGCGGCCCGCGCCGCCGTCGGGCCCGCTCCCAGGGCGAGCGCCGTGGCGCCGCCCAGCGCCAGGACTTGCCGTCTGCCGAAGGGATACCTGTCCACAACTGCCTCCGCGCGGCCAGCAGCCGCATAAGCTTGAAAGTTAACACACTGTGCGGAGTGCATGATTCCGATAATTCCCCCCAGGATCAAGGCGGTTGGCACCCACGCCCCGACACAGAGAAACGCAGGGCGCAGCATCTAGGACAGAAACCGGCCTAGAAGCCCCCTACCTTTACTCCCACGCCACCGACGAACCCACCGAGGGAGACCCCATGCTGCGCGGCGTCACCACCGTCCGCTTCCACACCACCGACCTCGACGCCGCCAAGCGCTGGTACACCCAACTCCTCGGCATCGAGCCCTACTTCGACCGTCCCGGCTACGCCGAGTACCGCATCGGCG
>NZ_LIRL01001378.1 GCF_001419795.1 Streptomyces niveiscabiei | reverse complement strand
ACCCCCACCCCCTCCCGTACGCCAGCGAACCACCCGTACACCCGCGACCACTTAAGACAAGGAACCTCATGGCTACCACCACACCGCCCGGTGTGCGGGCCCACGGCAAGCACGGGGCGTCGGCCCCGGCACCCCACGCACACGCGCCCATGTCCCACCGGCAGATCATGGAGGCCCTCTCCGGGCTGCTGCTCGGGATGTTCGCGGCGATCCTGTCGTCGACCATCGTGACGAACGCGCTCCCGAAGATCATCAAGGATCTCGGGGGCGGGCAGTCCGCGTACACGTGGGTCGTGACGGCCGCGCTGCTCGCGATGACCGCCTCAACTCCCCTGTGGGGCAAGCTCGCTGACCTGGTCAGCAAGAAGGCGCTCGTTCAAATAGCCCTGGTTGTCTACATTGTTGGGTCCGTTGTAGCCGGACTCTCCCAGAACTCGGGGATGTTGATCGGGGCCCGGGTCATTCAGGGGCTCGGCGCCGGGGGGCTCACCGCGCTCNNGATCTCGCCGCGTGAGCGCGGCCGTTACTCCGGCTACCTCGGCGCGACGTTCGCCGTGGCGACCGTCGGCGGCCCGCTGATCGGCGGCGTCATCACGGACACGAGCTGGCTCGGCTGGCGCTGGTGCCTGTACGTCGGCGTGCCGTTCGCGCTGATCGCGCTCGCGGTGATCCAGAAGACGCTGCACCTGCCCGAGACCAAGCGTCAGGTGAAGGTCGACTGGGCGGGCGCGTTCTTCATCACCGCCGCCGTCAGCCTGCTGCTCATCTGGGTGACGTTCGCGAACGACAAGTACGACTGGCTGTCGTGGCAGACGTACACGATGGTCGGCGGCTCGCTGGTGCTCGCGGCGGTCTTCGTCCTCGTCGAGGCCAAGGCCACCGAACCGATCATCCCGCTGCACCTGTTCAGGAACCGGACCATCACGCTCGCCTCGATCGCCTCGCTGTTCGTCGGCATCGCGATGTTCTCCGGAACCGTCTTCTTCAGCCAGTACTTCCAGCTCGCCCGCGACAAGTCCCCGACGATGTCCGGCGTGATGACCATCCCGATGATCGCGGGCCTGTTCGTCGCCTCCACCGTCTCCGGCCAGGTCATCACCAAGACCGGCAAGTGGAAGGCGTGGCTGGTCTCGGGCGGCGCGCTGCTGACGGCGGGCCTCGGGCTGATCGGCACGATGCGGTACGACACCGACTACTGGAAGATCGGCCTCTTCATGGCCGTCATGGGCCTCGGCGTCGGCATGATGATGCAGAACCTGGTCCTCTCCACGCAGAACCAGGTCGCCCCGCACGAACTCGGCGCCGCCAGCTCGACGGTGACCTTCTTCCGCTCCCTCGGCGGAGCCGTCGGCGTCGCCGCGCTCGGCTCGGTCATGTCGACGCGGATCACGCACTACGCGAAGGACACGATCACGTCCCTCGACCCGCAGTCGCAGGCCGCCGCCGCGAAGGCGACCGGTTCCAGCGCGCTGCCGGACATGAACTCCCTTCCGGGACCGGTGCGTTCGTGGCTGGAGAGCGCGTACGGGCACGGCATCGCGGACATCTTCCTGTACGTCGCTCCCATCGCGTTCCTCGCGTTCTTCGTGACGCTGTTCATCAAGGAGGTCCCGTTGCGGACGACGGGTGCGATTGCGCAGGCGGCCGGTGCGGACGAGGCTCCGGTTGCCCCAAGTGCGGCTGCGCAGGCCGCCGTTGAAACCCCGGCGCCGGTCTCGACGCCTTCATGGGCCGAAGCCGAGGAGAAGGTCCCGGCGCTCGTCGGAGCAACTGCCGTACAGACCAAGGCCGTTGCCACAGCCAGCGTCGGCAGCGGGCCGGACGGCACCTCCATCCACGGCTACGTACGCGGCGCCGAGAACGCCCCCGTCCCCTCCGCCGCCGTCACCCTCATCTCCCTCGCCGGTCGCCAACTCGGCCGCGCGGTAGCCCAGTCGGACGGTTCCTACGGCGTCGACGCGCCCGGCTCCGGCTCGTACGTCCTCATCGCCTCCGCCGACGGGTTCCAGCCGCAGGCGTCCACGATCGTCGTGAACGGCGAGCCGGTCGCGTACGACATCCTGCTCAGCGGCACCAGCGGGCTCGCCGGTGTCGTACGGGCCGCCGGGAGCGGGGACGGCGTCAAGGACGCGATGGTCGTCGTCACCGACGTACGCGGGGATCTCCTCGCGACCGGGACGACCGGGGAGCAAGGCGAGTTCTCCTTCGGGGAGTTGGTGCCGGGCGCGGTCACCGTCGCGGTCAACGCGAGCGGGTTCCGGCCGCGCGCGCTGCCCGTCGAGATCGGGATCACCGGCGTCACCCGCGCCGAGGTCCTCCTCGACGCGGGCGCGCACCTCCAGGGCGTCGTCCGCGCGCCGCACGGCCCCCTCGCCGACGCCCGCGTGACGCTCGTCGACGCCGCCGGGAACGTCGTCGGGACGTCGACCACCGGTCACGACGGTGCGTACGCCTTCTCCGACCTCGACAGCGGTGAGTACACCGTCATCGCCACCGGGTACCCGCCGGTCGCCGCCGGGCTGACCGTCGCCGGGCACGGGGTCGACGGGCACGACATCGAACTCGGCCACCCGGGCGAGTGAACCGGCAGTGAGCACGGGCCCGTGGTGGGGTAGCCATTCCCCGCCACGGGCCCTTTTCGGCAGACTTTCAGAGGAGTTGTGACATGGCGCTGAGCGCGAGGATCCGGACGAAGGACGGGTGGGCCGTGTCCCATGCCGTCGTGACGGTCACCGACATGACCGGTACGCAGGTGGTGCGGGCCGAGGCCGACGAGGAGGGCGTGGTGCGGGACGCGACGCCGCTCGCGCCGGGGGCCCATACCGTCATCATCACTGCCGTGGGGTACGCGCCTACGGCTTCCACGGCGCTCGTAACCGCCAGTGGGCGCGCGGACGTCGGGAACGTCGTGCTGGCCCGGCAGGGGGGCGAGGAGTTGCCGCCGCCCGGTGTCTGGACCGTCGATCCCGCGCACTCCGCCGTCAGTGCCGTTGCCCAGCATCTCGGGATCTCCAGTGTGCGGGGGCGGTTCACCGAGTTCAGCGCTGTGGTCGAGGTCGCGCCCGATGATGTGACCAAGTCCCGTGTGGAGGCGGTGATTCGGGCCTCCTCCATCGATACCGGGAACGCGATGCGGGACGGGCATCTGAAGTCCGCCGACTTCCTCGACGTCGAGAACCATCCCGAGATCACCTACACCTCAACGGGGTTGAGCGTCGCCGGGGTCGATCGGTGGACCGTGCACGGGGAGTTGAGCATGCGGGGTGTGGTGCGGGGCGTCGATCTCGATCTCTCCTACCTCGGGACCGGGGGCGATCCGTGGGGTGGGACCCGGGCCGCGTTCCGGGCCACCGCCGAGCTGCGGCGGGAGGACTTCGCGATGAACTACAACCAGGTCGTCGCCGCCGGGATCGCCGCGATCGGGACGACGTTGCGGGTCGAGCTCGATGTGCAGGCCGTTCAGGGGGAGTCTTTGCCCACCGGGTGAGGGGCGTGCTCCTAGGGTGGGGGCCATGGCTATCGCTACGAACACGCGCGTGTCCCTCGAAGAACTCCTCGACTTCGTACGGCCCCGGCATCGGGCTCTGTTGATCACTCGGCGGGCGGATGGGGGGCCGCAGGCGTCCCCGTTGACCTGCGGGGTCGACGACTCGGGGCGGATCGTGATGTCCACGTATCCCGAGCGGGCGAAGACGCGGAACGCGAAGCGGGATGAGCGGGTGAGTGTCGTGGTGCTGAGCGATGAGTGGGACGGGGCGTGGGTGCAGATCGATGGAGTGGCGGAGGTCATCGACTCGCCGGACTCCGTAGAGCCGTTGGTGGAGTACTTCCGGAACATCTCCGGGGAGCATCCCGATTGGGATGAGTATCGGGAGGCGATGGTTCGGCAGGGGAAGTCGATTATTCGGGTTACGCCGGAGAAGTGGGGGCCGGTGGCGACTGGGGGATTTCCGGCGCGGCTGAGCGGTTAGGGCGCCTAAAGGGGTGGGGTGTTCTGGGGGTGCGCGAGTTCCGGTAGTACGTGGTTGCTCGCGCAGTTCCCCGCGCCCCTTAAAAGCAAAACCTCCGCGCCACCCGGCGTGTGAAGGCTCCCTATGCCGTCCTTCCCATCACGTCCGCAAACGTTTCCCGGCCGAACGGGGCGCCCTCGTACGTGTACGGGTAGTCCAGGCCCGCCGCCGCGAACGCTGCTGCCCTTCGGCGTTCTCGTTGGAGGTGGGCCTCCTCCGACTCTGCCCAGGCCCATGTCTCGGCCTGGCGGCGGAAGATCTCGGCCGCTTCTTCCTTCGAGGGGCTGGTCCAGGGGCGTGACCAGGG
>NZ_LIRL01001377.1 GCF_001419795.1 Streptomyces niveiscabiei | reverse complement strand
CTCCACAACCGCCCCCACGCTCAGCACCTCCGCACTCCCGTCCACCCCCTCGCCGTCCCTCCGAACCCTCCGCGCCTCCCGCAGCGCCCGCCGAGCCGCCTCCGCGGGGGTCATCGACTCCCCCATCACCCCTCCCTCCGCAACGACACCAGGTCGGACAGCTCCCGGTCGGTGAGTTCTGTCAGGGCCGCCTCCCCGCCCCCGAGGATCGAGTCCGCGAGGGCGCGCTTGCTCTCCAACATCTCGGCGATCCGGTCCTCGACGGTCCCCTCGGTGATGAGGCGGTGGACTTGGACGGGCTGGGTCTGCCCGATGCGGTACGCGCGGTCGGTGGCCTGCTCCTCGACGGCGGGGTTCCACCACCGGTCGACGTGGATGACGTGCCCCGCGCGCGTGAGGTTGAGCCCGGTCCCGGCGGCCTTCAGGGACAGGACGAGCACGGGCGTGGCCGCGTCCTGGAACCGGTCGACCATGCGCTCGCGCTCGGGTACGGGCGTACCACCGTGGAGGAGTTCGACGGGGACCGCGCGGGAGGCGAGGTGGGCGGTGACGAGGCGGGCCATCCCGACGTACTGCGTGAAGACGAGGGCGGAGCCGTCCTCGGAGAGGACCGTGTCCAGCAGTTCGTCGAGGAGGGCGAGTTTGCCGGAGCGGCCGGGTGGGCCGGGGTCCTGCTTGAGGTAGAGCGCGGGGTGGTCGCAGATCTGCTTGAGCGCGCCGAGGAGCTTGAGGACAAGCCCCCGGCGGGCCATGCCGTCGGACATCTCGATGGCGAGCATCGACTCGCGCACGACGGCCTCGTACAGCGCGGCCTGTTCGCGGGTGAGCGGGACGGGGTGGTCGGTCTCGGTCTTGGGCGGGAGTTCGGGCACGATCCCGGGGTCGGACTTGCGGCGGCGCAGCAGGAAGGGCCGCACGAGGCGCGCGAGGCGTTCGACGGCTTCCGCGTCCTCGCCGTTCTCCACCGCGCGCGCGTGCCGGGAGCGGAACGCCTTGAGGGGGCCGAGGAGTCCGGGGGTGGTCCAGTCGAGGAGTGCCCACAGTTCGGAGAGGTTGTTCTCGACGGGGGTGCCGGTGAGCGCCACGCGCGCGGGCGCGGGGATCGTCCGGAGGGCTTTGGCGGTCGCGGAGTGGGGGTTCTTCACGTGCTGCGCC
>NZ_LIRL01001376.1 GCF_001419795.1 Streptomyces niveiscabiei | reverse complement strand
CCGCAAGGACGCCCGCCGCAACCAGCAAACCCTCCTCGACGCAGCCGCAGCCGTCTTCGTCACCTCCGGCGTGGACGCCCCCGTCCGCGAGATCGCCGCGCGCGCCGGCGTCGGCACGGGCACGGTCTACCGCCACTTCCCCACCCGCGCGGACCTGGTCATCGCGGTCTACCGCCACCAGGTCGACACGTGCGCCGAGGCGGGCCCCGCGCTCCTGGCCACGGCCCCCACCCCGTACGCCGCCCTCGCCGCGTGGACGGAGTTGTTCGTCGACTTCCTGGTCACCAAGCACGGCCTGGCGACGGCGATGCAGTCGGACAGCGGCTGCTACGGCACCCTCCACACGTACTTCCTGGACCGCCTCCTCCCCGTCTGCACCGACCTCCTGTCCGCCGCGACCGCCTCCGGCGAGATCGCCCCCGGCCTGGACGCCTACCAACTCCTGCGCGGCATCGGCAACTTGTGCGCGGGCGCGGAGAAGGACACCCGTTACGACGCCCGGCGCCTGGTGGCGCTGCTGGTCGCGGGACTGGGACAGCCCGAGGGCCGGCCCAGGTGACCGCGGACTCGGCCCGGACGGGCGGGAGTTCAGCTGGGGCAGCTCCAACCCGGCGCAAGAAAAGCGGCGTTCAGCCCAGGCAGCTCCAACCTGGCCCGAACAGCCCCGCGTTCACCCCAGATAGGGCGCGAACTTCGCGGTGACCGCCCCGCTGTCGTCCGTCGGCACACTCGACAGCACGCACGGGTTGGACCCCGTACAGGCCCCGCTCCAGCCCTTCATGACGTACCGGTACCCGGGGTCCTCCAGGACGGCGGTCAGGCTCAGCGGCCCCGTGACCTGGATCTGGCACGTCCTGGCGGCGTACCCGTCGCACAGCACCCGCCCCTGGGCGTCGTCGGCGGTGACGTGGGAGCTGGCGCGGCCCCCCGTGAGCTGGACGGTCAGCAGCGTGTACGCCGTCCCGCTGAGGTCGGCCGTGAGCGTCTTCCCGCCCGCCTCGACGCTGAGCCGCCCGCTGTCGGCGCCGAGCCTGCTCGGCGAGAACTCCACCGACACCGTGCAGGACGCGTGCCCCTCCAGCCGCTCCCCGCAGGTGCCGTCCGCGTACGAGAACGCGCCGCCCTCGGAGAGACGCGCGGGCCCGAGGTCGAGCGCGGCGTCGCCGGGGTTGGTGACGGTGAAGTCGAGCACGGGCGCGTCGCCGGCCGGGAAGACGTGCGTCATCCCGAACTCCCGTACGGACGGCTCGATCCGGGCGTCCCGCACGACCGGCGGCGTACTGCCCCCGCCGCCGGTCGTGCGGGACG
>NZ_LIRL01001375.1 GCF_001419795.1 Streptomyces niveiscabiei | reverse complement strand
GCGTACACCACGGCAACTCCCCCTCCTGGCGCCGCGCCCAGATCCCCGCCGCGAGCGGCTACGGCAACGCCCGCTCGGTCGCCCTCGTCCAGTCCCGCCGCCTCACCGGCCCCACCCTCGACCTCGCGCGCCGCACCCAGTTCACCGGCGAGGACAGGATCCTCGGCATGTCCGTCCAGTACGGCCTGGGGTACGGCCTCTTCGGCAACGCCCTCGGCTGGGGCGGCTGGGGTGGCTCCCTGGTCCTGGTCGACCCGGACGCCGGTATGACGGTCGCGTACGTGACGAACCAGATGCGCCGACCCGGCGACGACAACCGGGGGTTGGAGATCGTGACGGCGGCGTACGAGGGGCTGGGCCGCTGAGCCACCGCTTTCTCCACCCGCCCCACTGAGCCGCAGCCTCCCCACTCGACCCACTGAGCCGCCGCCTCCCCACTCGCCCCACAAACTCACCACCCCACCACCCGCCCCGCTGAGTTACCGTCCCTCCATGTCGCCCTCGACCAGTGCCCTCGTCGTCGCCGTCGTCGGTGTCGCCGGCACCCTCCTGTCCGGTGTCCTCGCGCACAGAGGCGCGCTGCGCTCCACGTCGATGGAGCTGGAGCACGCGAGGCTGGAGAGGGAGGCGGAACGGGACGCGGTGGAGCGGCGGGAGAACGTGGAGGCGCGCAGGGCGTCGTACGTGCAACTGAACCGGGCGATACGGGAGTTGCACCTGCTGCTGTGGCTGCACCGGGAAGCGCTGGCGACCCGGGCGGCCACCGCGGCGGAGGGCGAGGCGACCTCGGCGGCCGACCTGTCCGCCCAGACCGCCGAACGGGCGGACGCCCAGCGCGAGTTGAGGGAGGCGTACGNNCCAGTTGGCGCGGCACGAGCAGAACTCCCCCGGCGCCCCGGGGTCTCCGGAGTCCCCGGAGTCCTTGGACGAACTCCTCGACCGGCTGAAGAACGCGTCCGAGGGCCTCTACGAAGTCCGCCAGCACATGCGCACAGACCTCGGCATCACGAACCTCCCCATCGAGCGCCCCGAGGACCACGGCGCCGCCTGACCAGGCACCGAGCGCAGAACCCCGCCC
>NZ_LIRL01001374.1 GCF_001419795.1 Streptomyces niveiscabiei | reverse complement strand
GGGGGAGGCGTCGCGGTGAAGTGGGTCGCGCTGTGGCGGCCGGGGCGGCGTCGGGGCATGAGGACGCGGAGGGCGCACGAAAGGGCGCGGAAGATAAGGTCGTACAAGGTTGGATCAGCTCCTGGATCAGCTCAGCTGGTTCGGCTTAGCCCCGTTGGATCGTTGCCGCGATCCGGCGGGGCGCTTTGTTGTCGTGGGCACAGACCGTAGGGCATCGCACACAACTGGAGAAGCAGATTCCGGGAAGTCGTCCTCAAGGATGACTTTCCCCGTAATACCTGAGAGCCACTACCGCAGGTAAGGGACCAACTCGTTGCCCTTTCGGGCAAGTTGAGGGAGGTCACCTCCTCCCCCCACCCGCTCCAGATACGCCTCCGGCGAGCAGGCACCTCCTCGTGGAGGTACCGGCTCGCCGGAGAGGCTGGGGGACGGCGGCTTCGCCGGTTCCCCCGGGTTACGACTTCTGGCGTCCGATCGACATGTCCCCCTTACGCGGGGCCCTCACGATGATGGTCTTCGTCTTCTTCGTGCACGGCGGCGCGTACCAGGTCTTCACCGACGTGAGCTTCCAGCCGACCTGCCCGAGAACGGCGCGGTACCCCTTGCTCGTGTTGTTCGTGTCGGTGACCCGCTGGGACCCCGTCCACGTCCACGAGTTGCCGATCTTGACGTCGACCTTCACCTTGGCCTTCGCCACGATGATCTTGGCCTCGGCCTCGTATCCACCGGTGACGTCGAACGTGAAGGTGTGGGAGCCCGACACCTCCCACGACACGGACTGCCGGGGCAGGAGCCACGTCGACTGCGGCTTGCTCTTGTCCGGCAGGAAGTACGGCTTCCCCTTCACCGTGTACGTGGGCGGCTGGTTCACCTCGGGGCAGACGGAGCCGAACGGAGTCTTCGACGGCAGAGGCTCCGGCTCGTCCGCCTCGAACGCGAAGTCGGTCTCGTCGTCGACATTGACGACCGTCCCGTCGTTGAGGACGATCTGCGTACCGTCGGCCGGTACCGGCTCGTCGGACTCGGCGGCGCCGGCGCCGGACGCCGCCAACAGCACCGTCGCTGCGGTCACGAGCGGAAGTGCGGTGCGCGTCAACGTGTTTCTCATGGGTCCCCGTTTCGGTGAAGCTGGTCGCTTGCTCACAGGCGGCAGGGCAGGCGCACGTCACCACGGGGCGCCTTGACGACGCTCCCTGAGTGGCATGTGCACGCCGTCTCCGTCTGCCTGTGATTGTTGGGTACGACGGACCGGAGAAACCTCAGGGGGACCTCAGACTTCGGCCGGAAAGGCCGAGGAGGACGCCAAGATGCCGATCACGCGCGGGACTTGAGCCGCACTCATCCACTCGCCGCACTCATCCACTCACCGCACTCAGCGCCGGGTACGGATCACCCGCACCGGAACCGCGACTCCGCCCAGTCCACCAACGCGAGTTCGTCGAACGGCGTATACGGCTCGACCACCAGCCGCACGGTCTTCCGCCCCCGCAGATCCACATGCACCGGCACAGCGGCGTCCCCGCCCTTCACCAGCCCGGACCGCCACAGCCGCACCCCGTCCGCGTAGACGGCGAAGTACACCTGCCCCAGCCGCAGGGTCATGTCGTCGACGCCGACCAGCGCGTCGTACGACGTACACGTCC
>NZ_LIRL01001373.1 GCF_001419795.1 Streptomyces niveiscabiei | reverse complement strand
CGGTACTCCACCCCCGCTCCCCCCCACTTCACTTCGCCTCCGCATAACACTCCACCACCGCCGTACTGAACGGAAACCGCACCGGCGTCTCCCCGAACGTCAGCCGCGCCGCCAGCATCGACGCCTCCCGGATCGCCGCCACCACCCTCTCCGCCTCCCCCTCGGGACAGTGCACGATCACCTCGTCGTGCTGGAAGAAGACCAGTTCCGCCGCCATCCCCGCGCACGCCTGCCGAAGCGCGGCCAGCATCAGCAGGGCCCAGTCCGCGGCGCTGCCCTGGACGACGAAGTTGCGGGTGAAGCGCCCCCGCGCGCGGGCGTCGGTCGAGGCGTAACCCGGCACCCAGGCCGAGGGGGACTCCTCGACGGGAATGCCCGCCTCGCCCTCCGCGTCCTCACCGCTCGCCGCAGGCGGACACGTACGGCCCAGCCACGTACGCACCAACCGCCCCTCCTCCCCCGCGCGGGCCGCCTCGTCGACGTACTCCACCGCGCGCGGGAAGCGGCGGCGCAGGGCCGCGAGGTTCTTGAGGCCGTCGCCGGAGGTCTGGCCGTACACCGCGCCGAGCACGGCGAGTTTGGCCTGGTCGCGGTCGCCGGAGAAGGCGCGGTCGGACACCTCCTGGTACAGGTCGCTGTCCCGGCCGGCGACCTCCATCAGCCCGGGGTCGCGGGAGATCGCGGCGAGGACCCTGGGCTCCATCTGGTCCGCGTCGGCGACGACGAGCCGCCAGCCGGGGTCAGCGACGACCGCGCGCCGGATCACCTTGGGGATCTGGAGCGCGCCCCCGCCGTTGGTCACCCACCGTCCCGTGACCGTGCCGCCCGCGAGGAACTCCGGGCGGAAACGGCCGTCGCGGACCCAGTCCTGGAGCCAGCTCCAGCCGTGCGCCACCCAGATGCGGTACAGCTTCTTGTACTCGATCAGCGGGGCCACGGCCGGGTGGTCGACGGTCTCGATCTCCCACCGGCGGGTCGACTTCACCTTGATCCCGGCCTGCGCGAACGCCTTGACGACGTCGGCCGGCAGGTCGGGCCGTACGCGCCTGCCGAACGCGGCCGAGACCTGGTCCGCGAGCTCGGCGAGGCGGCGGGGTTCGCCGCCGCCCGCGTACCGCTCGCCCAGCAGTTCGCCGAGGACCCGGCGGTGGACGTCCGCCCGCCAGGGCAGCCCCGCCGCGTTCATCTCGGTCGCGACGAGGGTCCCCGCCGACTCCGCCGCCGTCAGCAGGCGCATGCGCGCGGGGTGCTCCGCGAGGTCGTGGCGGCGCAGCTGGTCCCGGTACACCTCCACGAGCTCCCCGACCGAGAGCCGCGCGCGGGCCTCGCCGGGCTCGAACAGGGAGGGCTGGCCGCCCGGCTCGACGGCCCGCAGGGGCGGGTCGGCGGGTACGGCGGTCCCGCGCAACCGCGCGAGCGCGGCCCATGCCGACTTCGGCGCGCCGAACCTGCCCTCGTGCCCCAGCAGGAGGTTCTCGGCGACCTCCACGTCGTAACACCGCTCCACGCGGGCGCCCGCG
>NZ_LIRL01001372.1 GCF_001419795.1 Streptomyces niveiscabiei | reverse complement strand
ACCTCGCCGACCTGCTGGGCGCCCAGAGGGACGCCCAGCAGGTCGGCGAGGTGCGGGTATGCGACGGGGGCGGCGGAGGTGGCGCGGGTGAGGACCACGGTGATGGTGAGGATCGTCCATCGGCCGGGTTGGTCCTTGAAGATGCTGGTGCGATAGCCGAATCCGCAGTCAGCGGGGTGTAGTTCGACGTGGTGGCCCAGGTGCCAGTCGTGGGCGGTGAGGCAGGTGAGAGTGTCGGATATCTGCTGGCCGTAGGCGCCGGTGTTCTGGACGGGAGCGGCGCCTGCGGTTCCGGGGATGCCGCCGAGGTATTCGATCCCGGACAGACCCTCGGCGACGGTGAACGCGATGAGGTCGCACAGCGGGTGTCCTGCGTGGACGGTGAGTTCTACGCGCTCGTTGTCGAGGGTGCGGGCGCGGATGCCGTGGGTGGCCATGCGGAGGACCGTTCCGCGGAATCCGGTGTCAGCGGCGATGGTGTTGCTGCCGCCACCGAGGACGTACAGGGGTGCCGGGCTACGGCGGATGTCGCTTGTCAGGTCGGACCAGGCGGCCGGGTCCCGGTGGGTGAGGAACCGGTCGGCGGGTCCGCCGAGACGCAGTGTGGTGTGGTCGGCCAGTAACTCACCCATGGGGGCCTCCGTGCTCAGTCTCAGGTGGCGGAGATGGTCTTGAGCGCGAGGGCTCGCAGCGGTGCGATCTTGGTGCGGGCGTTGCCGCCGTAGACGGCGTTGGTGCAGATGGCGAGGTAGCGGCCGGTCTCCGGCGCGAGGTGGAGGCTCGTGCCGGTGAATCCGTGGTGGTAGGCGACGTGTCCGCCGGCGGCGAGGATCCAGGACAGGCCGCGGTCCAGGCCGGGTTCGATCGGGGCGTGGGGGACGAAGCTGGCGTGCAGCCAGTCGCCCAGGCCGTGTTCGTCGCCGTCCGCGTGCGCGGCCAGAAGCCCGTGGGCGTAGACGGCGAGGTCGGCTGGAGTGGAGAACACCCCGGCGTGGCCGGCGACGCCGCCGAGCAGGCCGGCGTTGTCGTCGTGCGGGGCGCCCCA
>NZ_LIRL01001371.1 GCF_001419795.1 Streptomyces niveiscabiei | reverse complement strand
GTGTTCGGCATGTACATCGTGCACATCGGGCCCCCGCTGTCCGCGACGCACGGCGTGGCGAGCTGGATCCGCTACCTGGCGGACGGCCACTCGTCGGTCCTGTTCGCCACCCTCGCCGGGTTCTCCCTGATGCTGCTCGCCGGCCGCCGGGAGCCCAGGACCGGACTCGCGGGCCGGCAGGCCAAGGCCCGTATCGCGATCCGCGCCGTGGTCCTGATCGCCCTCGGCACCGTGCTGGCGATCGAGTACGGCGGAGTGATCATCCTCGCCTTCTACGGCGTCTACTTCCTGCTGGCCCTCCCCTTGGTGCGGCTCGGCGCCAGGACGCTCGCGATCATCGCGGCGACCCTCGCCGTCGTCACCCCGCAGCTGGCGTTCGCCCTGAACGGCGTGCTGACGGAGTCGGTCCAGCAGAGCGTCAACACCTACGACCCGCTGCACCGGCTCAGCGGCGTCGGCGTGCTCGACCTGCTGTTCACCGGCTTCTACCCGACGATCACCTGGATGTCGTTCGTGGTCGCCGGCATGGCGCTGGCCCGCATCGACCTGTCCGCGTCCGCGGTCCGGCGGCGCCTGGCCGCGCTCGGCGCCGCCCTGATCGCGGTCGCGTACGGCCTGTCCCTGCTGCTCGCGGGCAGCGGCGCGCTGCGGAGCATGGCCGAGGACGGCGGACCGTCGTCCGGCGGCTCCGGGACGATGCCCCCGGACGGCGGGGCGCTGTCGGCCTCGTCGCTCCTGACGGCCGGGCCGCACAGCGGCACCACGTTCGACATCGTCGGCAGCGTGGGCGTCGCGATCCTCGTGATCGTGGGCGCGACCGCGCTGATGGAACACCTCCCGAAACTGGGCCGCCTGCTCCGGCCGGTGATCGCCGTGGGCACCATGTCCCTCACGGCCTACGTCGGCCACTTCATCGCGCAGTCCCTGCTGTCCACGCCCGGCAAGGACGGCGTCCAGCAGTCCTGGACACCGCTGCTCCTGTACGTCCTCGCGGCGATCGTGTTCGCGGGCGTCTGGTCCCGCTTCGTCCGGCGCGGCCCCCTGGAGTACCTGCTCAACACCGCGACCAAACCGGCGAAGTACGTCCGGTGAGACCCCGCGGCGGCGTTCCCGAGCGTCCCCGGGAACGCCGTCGCGGCTGTACCCGGGGCCCCCTCCCGACCGGGGGCGGTCTCCTGCCGTGTCGGCCTGGTCACCCGCCGCTATCATGTGGGCCGTCCGCAACACGCCCAGCGGGAGGTCGAGTTGACCGGTGCAGTGCCGGAGTTGTCCGAGGCCGAGGTGGTGGCCTGGCGGGATGCGGGCGCATCGGTCGTGGAACTGCTGGGGCGGGCCCAGCGGCTGGGGCCGGTCAGCGGGATCCGGCTGGGGGAGCGGCCCGTCGTGCTGGTGACCGGGGCGGAGGAGGTGCGGCATGTGCTCGCCCGGCATCCGGGCCGGTACGTGAAGCGGTCGCATCGGCTGCGGCACCTGCTCGGGGACGGGGTGCTCACCGTGGACGGGGCGGCCTGGCGGGGGCAACGGCGGCTGTTCCAGCCCAAGTTCACGATGCAGGCGGTGCGGCGCTACGAGCGGGCCATGCGGGACGCCGTCGAGGACGTCACCCGGTCGTGGGGGGAGTCCGCCCGGAGCGGACGGCCCCGGGATCTCGTCGCCGACATGCGGCGGTTCACCATCGACGTGATCTGGCGGGCCACCACCGGGCTGCCCCTCGACGACACCACCCATCGCCAGCTCCTCGCCGCCGCGCGCATCGTCGCCGCGATCTCCGCGCTCGGGGCGGCCGACACCACGCGGCTGGAGAGCGACCTCGCGGAGGTCGACGCGGCAGCGGAGCGCGCTGTCGCCGCCGCCCGCGCCAACGGGGACCCCGGCATCCTCGACGCGCTGCTCGACGCCGTCGAACTCCCCGACCCCGACGGGCGGTTGGTGCGCGACAACTTCGTCACCTTCCTCGTCGCCGGGTACGAGACCACCGCCGCCACGCTCAGCTGGCTCCTGCTGCTCCTGCACGACCACCCCGAGCACCGGGAGTGGGCGCTCGCCCAGGGGCCCGCCGGGTCGCCCGCGCGTACGGCCGCGATCCGGGCGTTGATCAGCGAGACGCTCCGCCTCTATCCGGCCGCACTGCTGTTGTTCCGCGACGCCACCGAGGACGACGTCCTCGCCGGATGCCGGATCGAGGCGGACGCGACGGTCGCGCTCTGCGCGTACCTCACGCACCGCGATCCCGGACTCTGGCCCGAGCCCGAGCGGTTCCTGCCCCAGCGGTTCCAGGAGGCGGCTCCCCGGCCGGCCCTCGGCACGTACTACCCGCTCGGGCTCGGGCCGCGTACCTGCCTGGGGGCGCAGTTCACGGTTCAGGAGATGACGTTGCTCGCGGAGGCCCTGCTGCCGGCTTTCGAGTACACGGTCGTGGGGGAGCGGCCGGAGCCCGCGTTCGACGTCACGATCCGGCCGGACGGGCCGATGGTCGCGACAGTGCGGGCGCGCGGCGCGCGGGGCTGAGGCGGGCGGGCGCGGAGAGGGGGTC
>NZ_LIRL01001370.1 GCF_001419795.1 Streptomyces niveiscabiei | reverse complement strand
GGCGGACGGGGAGGGGGAGCCCGACGGCGTGGGCTCCGCCTTGTCCGTGCCCTTGCCGCCGGAGGCCGAGATGCTCGGCGTCGGGGTCGGGGTGGCGAACGAGATCAGGCCGGGGCCGGTCTCCTTGGCCGACTTCGTGTCGGCCTGCTTCGCCTCGTCGGATTTGCGCGACTCCTGGTCCATGACGGTGATCGCCGTGACGCAGGCCGTCACCGTGGCCAGCGCGAGGGCGCCGGCCAGCCAGAGACGTCGGGTGCCGGGGGCCCGCGAGGTGTCCGGGGCCCAGCCGTTCTCCCACGAATTCTCTTGAGAGGGCCGGGACTTCTTGAATGGCATGCGCTGATCCTCCAGCGGCGCCCATGAGCGGGGCCGCGAATGCGGGGGCCCGGTGTGTGAACGGTGAAACACTAGTGGACCGTGTGACCGGGGAGTACTGGTTTGGACGATCGCGTTCGATAACGCTTTCTCAACTGCCGTTCACAGGACGGGATCACCGGGCGTCGCGAGTGTGTATGTGTACGGATGTACACATCGATGTGTACGCTCGTACGCATGGGATATCTGATGCTCGCCGGCGCGATCCTCGCCGAGGTCGTCGCCACCAGCGCGATGAAGTACAGCGACGGGTTCAGCAAGTTGTGGCCCTCCCTGCTGACCGGGCTCGGGTACGTCGTCTCCTTCGCGCTGCTCGCGCAGGCGCTGCGGAGCGTGTCCATCGGGACGGCGTACGCGATCTGGGCGGGCGTCGGTACGGCGACCATCGCGGTGATCGGCGTCGTGCTGTTCGGGGACGGGGTGGGGGTCGCGAAGATCGCCGGGATTCTGTTGATCGTGGCGGGAGTTGTGGTGCTGAACCTCGGCGGGGCGCACTGATGGGGCGGCGGTACGACCCCGATCGGCGGCAGCGGATCATTGACGCGGCGCTGCGGGTCGTGCGGGCCAAGGGGCTGGACGGGCTGAGTCATCGGAGCGTTGCCGCGGAGGCGGATGTGCCGCTCGGCTCCACGACGTACCACTTCGCCACGCTGGACGAGCTGATGGTCGCCGCGCTTCGGCAGGCCAACGAGCGGTTCGGTGAAATGCTCGCCGGCGAGGTCGAGTTGTGGGAGTCCGGGAGTGATCTCGCGGGTGGGCTCGCTCGGTTGCTGGGGGAGTGGCTGCGAGGGGATCTGGGGCGGGTGGAGTTGGAGTACGAGCTGTATCTCGCGGCTTTGCGGCGGCCCGCGTTGAAGGTGGTGGCGGGTGAATGGGCGGAGACCGCCGGGGAGTTGCTGGCGCGCAGGACCGATGAGGTGACGGCTCGGGGGGTGGTGGCGTTGATGGACGGGATCTGTTTGCAGGTGTTGCTGACGGGGGTGGAGTACGA
>NZ_LIRL01000137.1 GCF_001419795.1 Streptomyces niveiscabiei | reverse complement strand
CGGCGCCGCCGCCTCCCTCGCCCCCGTACCCCCCGAAGCCGGCCTCCGCGCGGTGCTCACCAAGTACGCCGAGGCCCCCGTGGGCGACCGCTGGACCGAACAGAACCCGGAGCTCGTGCGGGCGACGCTCACCAAGGGCGCGAACATCCTCGCCAAGCAGGGCAGCATGGTCGCCTACCAGGGCGACGTCGACTTCGCCCACAAGGGCTCGGGTCTCCTCGGCAAGCTGACGGGACAGCTCACCGGCCAGGGCATGAGCCTCATGCGCTGCTCCGGCGACGGCGAGGTCTTCCTCGCGGACGAGGCGAGCCGCCTCTTCGTGATCCGCCTCCAGGGCGAGCAGCTCTACACGTCCGCGCGCGGGGTGCTCGCCTTCGACGAGGCCCTCGACACGGAGGTCCGCCGGATCGAGGGCGCGGGCCTGCCCGGCGGCGGCCTGTTCAGCATGCTGTTCTCCGGCACGGGCGCGATCGTCGTCAAGACCCGCGGCATCCCCGTCGTCCTCCCGGTCGGCCCCGCCACGTACGTCGACGGCAACGCCGTCATCGCCTGGTCCGCGGGCGCGCAGGCGGTCACCACGACCTCGCTGCGCCTGCGCCGCTCCGGGTACGCCCGGCAGACCGCGGAGGCCGTCAACCTCCAGTTCCGGGGCGCCCCCGGCAACTTCGTCGTCGTCCAGCCCTTCGAGGTGTGAGGCAGCCATGGACCTCCAGACACTGAACGCGCAGCAGCCCGCGACGGCCGGCGTACGGATGAGCGTGCACAGCTCCAAGACGCTCAAGGTCACCATGGTCACCGGCCAGGACCTGTACGCGAAGGCCGGCTCGATGATCGCCTACGACGGGTACGTCCAGTTCGACGGCGCCCCCGCGAGCCTGCGGCGCAGCGCCGAGGAGATGGTCACCGGCGAGGGCGGCCGGCTGATGATGTGCCGCGGCGACGGCGAGCTGTACCTCGCCGACTACGGCGGAGACGTACTCGTCCTGCACCTGAACAACGAGGCGATCTCCGTCAACGGGCCCACCCTGCTCGCCTGCGATGCCTCGCTGGAGCTGAAGATCGAGCCCGTCAAGGGGCTCGCGAAGCTCTCCGGGTCCGGGCTCACGAACCTCGTCGTGCGGGGCACCGGGTGGGTCGCGCTCGTCAGCCGGGGGATGCCGATCTCCCTCGACTGCGCGGAGCGCGAGACCTACGTCGACCCCGACGCGCTCATCGCCTGGACCGACGGGCTCGACATGAAGGCCAAGCGCACGATCAAGGCGGGCGCGCTGATCGGGCGGGGCAGCGGGGAAGCCTTCCAGGTCGGCTTCAAGGGGCAGGGGTTCGTCGTCGTCCAGCCCAGCGAGGACACCGGCGACCGATTCAAGATCCGGGGCTGAGGGGAGCCACGACAGACATGCACAGCACACTCTTCGCGCACATTCCGGTGGAGTCCACCGAGCGCTACACCCTCCAGAACCCGCAGCTCCTCAAGACGGACGTCTCGCGCGGGCGCGGGGCGATCCTCGCGCGGCAGGGGGCCATGGTCGCCTTCGAGGGCGACGTCCAGTTCGACAGCCAGTACCGGGACCGGGGGTGGCGCAACGTCGAGCGGATGACCGGGGAGCGGCTCGAACTCATGCGGTGCAAGGGGAGCGGGGTCGTGTATCTCGCGAACTTCGCGCAGCACCTGCACATCATGGAGGTCGGGCGGGGGATCACCGTCGACTCGTCGTCCGTGCTCGCGTTCGACGGGTCCCTCAAGGTCGGGATCGTCGCGATCGACAGTGCCGTCGAGGTGGCTTCCGCCGGGGCGTACAACCTGGAGCTCTCCGGGGACGGGCAGGTCGTCGTGATGACGTCCGGGGAGCCGTTGGTGCTGGAGGTCGGGCCCGGGAAGAACGTCTGCTGCGACTCCGATGCGGTGATCGCCTGGTCGACGTCGTTGCGTACGCAGTTGCAGGCGCCGACGTCCACGTCCGCGGTGTGGCGGCGGCGGGGGTCGTCCGGGGC
>NZ_LIRL01001369.1 GCF_001419795.1 Streptomyces niveiscabiei | reverse complement strand
GCGGGGGCCGGTACGCCGGTCCCCGCGAGCAGGGCCAGCGTCTCGGCCTCCCTGCGCACCTCGTCCTCATGCCGCACACCGGTCCGCAGGACCAGCTCACGAGTCCCGCCGCCCCTCGTACGAACGGCCAGCCGCCGCATCTCCGCGCTGATGCCCCCGTACAACACCTCGACACCGACGATCTCTTCGCCGGGTTGCAGGCACCGCTTCACCCAGGCCAGGCTCGCCGAGCAGACACTCACCAGGTCACCAACCTCTCCGTTCACTTCTCCTCGCAGTCACCGGATCACGCCGGCGCTCGGCCCGGTCAGTCCGGGCGTGCCGCTTGCCATGTCCAGGAGGTCTGGCGGGGGAGGCCGGCGAGTTCTGCTCGGCCGGTGCACCAGAGGAGCACCCGAGTGGGGTCTCCGGGCGGGGCGGTGGGGAGGTAGGCGCCGGTGGGCTGCGCCGCGTAGGCCAGCAGGTCGTGGCCGATGTGGGCCGCTGTCTCCCAGCAGGTCCATTCGAGCGGCCCGGCCGCGACCGTCCAGTCCTCGGCAGTACGGGAGCCGAGCACCTCCAGCATCTCCGCCACAGCGGCGTCGACGTCCTTGTGGTCCATGCGGAACTCCCCGCGAGTCGCCGGTCCTGATGATCCCCACTCCGCGCGTCGGGACCGTGGACCCCACCGCACCCGTGTCAACTCGTCAGGTCGGTTCGCGCGCCAGTCGTCTCAGCGCGAGGACCTGGCTGCCCGCGAAGGCGGCGACGTCCAACGCGAGCGCCACAAGTGCGAGCAGGACCAGCGCACTTGCCGCGGCCACGGACACTGCGGCAAGCACACATGCCACGAGCGTGTTCGCCACGAGGACAAGACGAAGACTCCCCGCCAAGGGACGACGGCTGAGCACCCACACGATGCCGACCCACAGGTGACGGTGGCTCCACCGATGCCGACGACGACGCGTGCCGGCAACCCGACCGCAGCCGCCGTCAGCGGCGCGGACGAAGCGATCACCAGCCCGACGAGCAGGCAGTAGAACGCGTCGATGCGCAGACTCAACAGACCGAGCCGACTCCCAGACATGGCCAGAGGCTAGCCCTTCCCTTGACGTCCTCACCCCTCGGGAATCGCGGAACGCTGACAACGCGTCGGCCTCGCCCGCGACTTCGCCCCGTATGCCCTCGCGGCCCGCGCACGCGCCTCCCCGAGGCGTCACGGCCCGCGCTGCGCGTATGCCGTCGCCGCGATCACGGGGAGGAGGGTCAGGGCGAGGGCGCTCGATGCGAGGGCCAGTGTCGGGTAGCTCGTCGCTGTGACGATCAGGCCCGAGGAGATGCCGCCGGTGGCGCCCGCGAGGGAGATCGAGACGTCTACCAGGCCCTGGGTCTTGGCGCGGTTGGTGAGGGGGACGGAGTCGGTGAGGAGGGCGGTGCCGGAGACGAGGCCGAGGTTCCAGCCCAGGCCTAGGAGGGCGAGGGCCAGGCTCAGGAGGGGGACGGAGTCCTCGGGGGCTGTGGCGGCGACGAGGCCGGCGGTCAGGAGGGTGAGCGCGGAGGACGTTGCCATGCGGAGCGGCCCGTGGCGGTCGGCGAGGCGGCCGGTCAGCGGGGAGGGGAGGTACATGGCGGCGATGTGGACGGCGATGACCAGCCCGGACGCGCCGGTCCCGTGCCCGTGGTCGTGCATGTGGACC
>NZ_LIRL01001368.1:907-1097 GCF_001419795.1 Streptomyces niveiscabiei | reverse complement strand
CCGTCCTGCGTCCTGGACACCGGCTCCGTCTACTGCGCGGGCAACAACACCCTCCCCGTCCGCGTCGACGCCACGACCGGCCGCGTCCTCTGGCGCGTCGACCCCGGCACCCCGATCGCCCGCTACGGCGCCGAGGTCATCGGCGTCCACGACGGCGTCCTGCTCCTGCGCGAGAGCTTCGAGAACGCGG
>NZ_LIRL01001368.1:0-838 GCF_001419795.1 Streptomyces niveiscabiei | reverse complement strand
CGCGACCGACGGCACGACCCGCCGCCTGCGTACGGCTCCGCCGGTCACCTCCGAGTACACCGGTCTCCTGGACGGCCGTCCCGTGTACGTCGCGCTGCGCGAGGACTCCCGCGCCACGAAGGCCCTGGTCATCGACCTGAAGGCGGACACGGTCCGGACGACGGAACTGGCGGAGCCGCAGGACGGCAGCATGGCCCTGACGAACGGCGTCCTGACGTTCGCGACGTCCAGCGGCCGGGTGACGGCGGTGTCCCCCCTCACCGGCAAGCGCCTGTGGCAGACGGCGACCACCCTGGAACGCCCCGCGAAAGCCGTCCCCGACAGCCGGGGCTCCCTCTTCCTCGCCACCCCCACCGGCCGGGTGGCGGCACTGGACTCCCGTACGGGCGCGCTCCTGTGGGAGACGCACCCCCGGGTGACCGTCGAGAGCCTGCTCTCCGGCACGCCCACACGCCTGCTGCTCGACAAGGGCGCGCTCCTGGCCGTGGCCCCCGAGGGCACCCTCTTCGGCATCGACCCCGCGAACCCCGGCGCCTGACCCCGTCCCCCTCTGGCCGTCCCCCCTCTGGCCGGAACAAGCCTCACCACCCACGCCCCGGCGTGCCACGCTCTTTGCCGTCAGTCCCGCACCACGTGGACCGGGCGGAAACGCTCCGGCGGCATGCCCGTTCCCGATGGTGCCGTCGAGCGACGCCCTGAGCCGCGGATTCCTCTTTCCCGACCAGAAAGCAGGGCACTCGCATGGGTAATCTCCGACGTCTGCTGGCCTCCACCGCGCTCGCGGCCGTACTCGTCGCCGCACCGGGCCTCAGCCTGTCCGCCCCGGCCACGGCAGCCC
>NZ_LIRL01001367.1 GCF_001419795.1 Streptomyces niveiscabiei | reverse complement strand
TCCCCGCCCCCACGACCCCGGCGAAACCGCCGGGACTCGGCGAACTCATCGCCCCCGTACGCGGACGCCTCACCGCCGCGATCATCGCCCAGGCCGCAGCGGCGGTCTGCTCGATGATCCCGTTCATCGCCGTCGCCGAACTGGCCCGCGCCCTCCTGGCGCCCGGCGGCCCCGACGAAGGCCGCGCCTGGGCCGCCGCCTGGACCGCCGTCGGCGCCCTCGTCGCCCGGCTCGTCCTGTACGCCGCCGCCGGAGTCCTCACCCACCACGCCGACGCCGACCTCCAGCTCGACCTGCGCCGACGGCTCGCCCGCCACCTCGGGCGCCTGCCGCTCGGCTGGTTCACCGACAACAGCTCGGGCGAGGTCAAGAAGGCCGCTGCCGACGACATCTCCACGCTGCACCACCTGGTCGCCCACACCGCGCTGGAGGTCACCACCGCGCTCGTCGCCCCGCTCACCGCCCTCGCCTACCTCCTGACCGTGGACTGGCGGCTCGCCCTCGTCGCGCTCCTGCCCCTCCTGCTCGGCGGGTATTTCCTCAAACAGGCCATGTCCGGCGGAGACGAGGTCACCGCACGCTTCTTCGGCTCCATGGGCGCCGTCAACGCCGCCGTCGTCGAACTCGTCCACGGCATCACCGTCATCAAGGCGTACGGCCGCACCTCCCGCGCCCACCGCGCCTACGACGACGCCGCCGACAGCTTCGCCGTCTTCTTCCGCGACTGGATCATGAGCACCACCCGGGCCAGCACTGCTGCCGCGCTCGCCCTCTCCGGCCCCGCCGCGCTGCTCCTCGCCACCGCCGCCGGCACCCTCTTCGTCACCCAGGGCTGGGCCGACGCCGTCGACCTCGTGCCGTTCGTCCTGCTCGGACCGGCCATCACCGGCTCCGTCATGGGGCTCGCCCAGTCCGGGCACGCCGTCCAGGGCGGCGTGCAGAGCGCCCGCCGGCTCCACACGCTGCTGGCCGTCCCCCCGCTGCCCGAACCGGCCCGGCCGACGGCGCCCGGCACGGACGGCCGGGTCGAACTGGAGGGCGTGAGCTTCAGCTACGACGGCACGACCCAGGTCCTCGGCGGCATCGACCTGACCCTGCGACCCGGCACCGTCACCGCCCTGGTCGGCGCCTCCGGCTCCGGCAAGTCCACGCTCGCCCGGCTCGTGCCACGCTTCTGGGACCCCACCGCCGGCACGGTCCGCATCGGCGGCACGGACGTCCGCGACCTCGCCCCCGCCGACCTGTACCGGCAGGTGTCCTTCGTCTTCCAGGACCCGCACCTGCTGCGCACGACCGTCCGCGACAACATCCGGCTCGGCCGGCCCGACGCCGACGACACGGCCGTCGAGCGAGCCGCGCGCGCCGCACACGTCCACGACCGGATCACCGCACTGCCGCGCGGCTACGACTCGGTGATCGGCGAGGACGCCGTCCTGTCCGGCGGCGAGGCCCAACGCCTCTCCGTGGCACGGGCACTGCTGGCCGACGCGCCCGTCCTCGTCCTCGACGAGGCGACCTCCTTCGCCGACCCCGAGTCCGAGGCCGCCGTCCAGCAGGCCCTGTCCGCGCTCGCCGCCGGCCGCACCCTGCTGGTGATCGCCCACCGGCTGGCGACCGTACGGGACGCCGACCACATCGTCGTCCTCGACGGCGGACGCGTCGCCGAACAGGGCACCCACACCGAACTACTCGACCTGGACGGCCGCTACGCACACCTGTGGGCCCTCCAGCAGAAGGGAACCGCGCGATGACCGCGCTGCTGACCCGCGTCCTGGGCCACGAACGGACCGAGGGGCTGCGGCGCGTCATGCTCTGGGCCGTCCTCGCCGCCGTCCTCCAAGGCGCCGCCTACGCCCTCCTGGTCCCGCTGCTGACCCGGCTCCTCAGCGCCGAGCCCGCTGACGCGTGGCCCTGGGCCGGCGCCCTCGCCGCGGCCACCGCCGCCTACGGGGCCGCCGCCTTCGCCGCGACCGTACGGGGCAACCGCTTCAGCGCGGACCTCGGACGCCATCTGCACCGCCGGATCGGCGACCACGTCGTCGCCCTGCCCCTGGGCTGGTTCGGCGGCGAACGCACCGGCGCGCTCGGCGAGTTGGCGGGACAGGGCGTCGTCCAGGTGATGAACGCCGCCGCGAACCTGCTGCGCCCGCTGTGCAACGCCCTCGTCACCCCGGCCGTGGTCGTCCTCGCCACGTTCGCCTACGACTGGCGGCTCGCTCTGGCCATGCTGGCGGCAGCGCCCGTCGCCGCCGGCGCCTACCGCTGGTCCGGGCGGCTGATCGGCCGCGTCGACCGGCAGACCCACGCCGCCGCCGTCGAGACCGCCGACCGGCTGGTGGAGTTCGCCCGCCACCAGCCCGCGCTGCGCGCCTTCGGGCGGACCGCCGAGGACCACGAACTCCTCGACGCCGCCCTGCGCGAGCAGCGCGCGAAGGCCCGCGCCGCCGTCCGCACCGGCGTCCCCGGCATCGCCGGGTTCGCGCTCGCCGTGCAGCTGTGCTTCACCTGCGTCCTGGTCCTCGGCACGGCCCTCGCGCTCGACGGCTCGGTCGGCGCGGGCGAGCTGATCGCCGTGCTCGTGCTCGCCGTGCGGTTCGTCGAACCCATGGGCGCGGCGGCCGAGCTGGGCGGGGCGCTGCGGATCGCCCGGGGCACCCTGGAACGCCTGGACGCCGTCCTGGCCACCGCCCCGCTGCCCCAGCCGGCGGCCGGAACGCCGCTGCCCGAGGAGCCCGACGGCCCTTGCGGCCCCTGTGGCATCGAACTCGACGCCGTGTCCTTCGGCTACGAGGACGGGCGCACGGTCCTCGACGGATGCGACCTGCGCGTCCCGGCCGGGCACACCGTGGCCCTGGTCGGGCCCTCCGGCTCCGGCAAGACGACGGTGACCCGGCTGATCGCCCGCTTCTGGGACGCCGGCTCGGGCACGGTCCGCGTCGGCGGCACGGACGTCCGCGACCTGACGACGGACCAGCTGATGTCCCGGCTGGCCATGGTCTTCCAGGACGTGTACCTCTTCGCCGGCTCCATCGAGGACAACATCCGCGCGGGGCGCGAGGACGCCACCGACGAGGAGGTGCGGGCCGCCGGCCGGCTCGCCCGCGTCGACGAGATCGCCGAGCGGCTCCCGGACGGCTGGGCCGCCCGCGTCGGCGAGGGCGGCGCGGCCCTCTCCGGCGGCGAACGGCAGCGGATCTCCATCGCCCGGGCCCTCCTCAAGCGGGCCCCGGTCGTCCTGCTCGACGAGGCGACCTCGGCCCTCGACGCCGAGAACGAGGCCGCCGTCCAGGACGCCCTGGCCGCGCTCACCGCCGACCGCACGGTCCTGGTCGTCGCCCACCGCCTCGACACCGTGCGCGGCGCCGACCTGATCGCCTTCCTGGACGGCGGGCGGATCGTGGAGCAGGGCACGCACGCGGAGCTGATGGCGCTCGGGGGACGGTACGCGGGGTTCTGGCGGGAGCGGGAACAGGCGCGGGGGTGGAGGCTGGCGGCACGGTCCTGAACGCCTCCGGCGCTGAGAGGCGCTGAGAGGCGCTGTGAGGGAAAGGGGCGGGCGGCACGGTTCAGTACCGTGCCGCCCGCCCCTTGTGTGTCACCTGCCGCAGGTCACCAGATGGATGCCGGTCCCGGTGACCTGGCGCCCGGTCACCCGCAGGCCCGCGCGGGCCACCAGGTCGTCCAGCTGCCGGGGCGTCCGCTCGCGCCCGCCGAACAGCACCAGCAGCCGCAGATCCATCGCGGCGCCCATGTCGGCGCGGCGCCCCTCGGTGACCAGGTTCTCCACGACCAGGATCTCGCCGCCGCCGCCGTCGGCGGTCGCCTCGGCGCAGCGGCGCAGGATGCGCACCGCGTCGTCGTCGTTCCAGTCGTGCAGCACCCAGGTGAGGAGATACAGGTCCGCGCCGGCCGGCAGCGGGTCGAAGAAGCTCCCGGGGTGCACGTCCGCGCGCTGCGCGTGCCCGGCGGCGTCGAGCGCGCCGCGCGCCTCCTGGGCCGTCTCCGGCAGGTCGAGCAGCGTGCCGCGCAGCCCGGGGCGCGCGGTCAGCAGCCGGGCGAGGAGGGAGCCGGAGCCGCCGCCGACGTCGACCACGTGCCCTTGCTCGGGCCACGGGTGGGCGGCGACGACCTCCGGCGCCGCGAACGTCGTGTGCACGGCCATCAGGTCGGCGTAGGAGCGGGCGAGGTCGGGGCTGTCCGTGGTGTCCTGCCACAGGGACCGGCCGTGCACGAGGGGATAGGCGGGCTCGCCGGTGCGCACGGTGTCGAGCAGCCGCCCGAACGCCTGGTCCATCCGCCCGCCCATGCCGTCCAGGTCGAACCAGGCCCGCAGCCCGAACGGCCCCCGCTCCCTCAGGAGTTCCGCCGCGGGCGTCAGGGCGTAGGTGTCCGGCGCCGGCTCGGCGAAGACACCCCGGCCGACGAGGACCCGCAGCATGCGGCGCAGGGCGTCCGCGTCGGCGCCCGCGGCCCGGGCCAGGTCGGGCAGGGCGGTGTGGCCGGCGGCGATGTGGTCGGCCAGGCGCAGGGTCGCCGCGACCCTGATCGCCCACGGCGTGACGAGGTCGGCGAGCGCGGTCAGGTCGACGCGCGCGGGGGCCGCCGTTTCCGGGAGGGGGGTCATGTCGCTC
>NZ_LIRL01001366.1 GCF_001419795.1 Streptomyces niveiscabiei | reverse complement strand
GGTTCCGTACGGGGCGTCCGCGTCGGACGGCGGGCCGGGGCGGGGCCGGGGGCGTCGTACGCGGTGTCGGTACCGGACGGCGAGGCCGCGGCGGCGTCGTACGCGGGCTCGGTGGCGAACGGGGCGTCCGTGCCGGGCCTCGGCGGGCTCGCGTGCCCGTTCTCGCGCGCGCGGCGTTCGCGGCGGCGCAGGATGTCGATGTGCTGTTCCGCGAGGCTCGCGCGGTAGCGGCCGGTGAGGCGGCCCGCGGACTGCCAGATCCAGGACCAGAGGGATTCCTCGGCCTCGGGGGTGGTCGCGGAGGTGAAGGGGCGGTCGGCGGCCAGGACGCGCATCGCGTAGTCGAGGACGAGTTCGAGGGCGCCGTCGTCGCGCGCGCTCTCGTACAGCGTGCCCAGCCCGTCGCGCCAGCCGCGCGGCGCGGGCAGCGGCGGCGGGCCCTGGAGGTCCGGCAGGGAGTCCAGGATGTCGAGCAACGCGCGCGTGCTCGCGGGCGGCGGGAGATCGGCGAGCCGGCCGAGCAGCAGCACGCGCTCGTCGGGGCTGAGCGTACGGCCCGGCCGCGCGCCGAGGCTGCCCTGGACGTCCGTCCAGGTCTGGGCGCGCGCCGAGGGGTGGCGCTGGCGGTCCCGGTGGTAGCGGTCGTGCGCGTGGCACACCGCCTGGTACAGGTCGTCGTGCTCGGCGGTGATCTCCCCGGCGGGCACCCGCAGCGTGCGCAGCTGCTCGATGCCGGTGGAGGTGCCGCCCGGGCGGTGGTCCGAGCGCGCCTTCAGCACGCCGATGACCTCCCCGCGCGCGAGGTCGATCACCGGCCCGCCCGACACCCCGTACGGCAGGTCGTTGTCGCCGAGGCGCATCTGTACGTCGGAGTTCCAGCCGCCGATCGTGCCCTGGACGGAGAGCGTGCCGTCGAGGACCTGGAGGCGCCCCTCGCTGACGGTCCAGCCCGCGTACAGCACCCGGCCCTCGCCGAAGTAGGCGGCGGGGCGCTCGGAGACGTACACGCACTCGTGGTCGTCGACCGGTTCCGCGAGCTGTACGAGCGCGAGGTCGGGGGCGGGCCAGTTGCCGGACGCGGACATCCGCGCGGGGCGCTCGGGCACGGTCGCCGCGACCCGCCCGCGTACGGCGCGGACCCCGGCGCCGGGCGAGCCCTGACAGACCACCACGACCTCGCCCCCCTCCCCGGCGCAGGCGACATGTGCGCAGGTCAGCACCCAGTTGGGTGCGACGAAGAACCCGCTTCCCAGAAAACTGTCGACCTCATCGAGGTCATACCCGCCGCCGGGCCGGTGAATGCGCACGGTAGCCGCCACGACGAGCCCACGCAGTGCACGCCGGGCGGCATCCCCACCGTCCGACGCGCCCCCGACGCGCCCCCCGTTCA
>NZ_LIRL01001365.1 GCF_001419795.1 Streptomyces niveiscabiei | reverse complement strand
GCCGACGTACTCACCGCGCTGTTCCGCGAGGCCCGCTACTCCACGCACCCGATGGACGGCAGCCACCGCGACCGGGCCGCGACCGCGCTCGCCGAGATCGCCGACGCCCTGCGCTCGCGGACACCTGGACCTGATGCCGGGACGGCTACGTCGTGAAGCTGCCCGCCCGGATACGGGCCACCGTCGACTCCGTGGTGGGCAGGCCCGGTTCGGTACGCCACTCGCTGGCCGTCCTCGGCGCCGTCGCCCTCACGGCCGTAGCGCTGCTCGCCCTGGTCGACGGCCTCGCCGCAGCCGCCACCGGCCTCGCCCTCGTCACCGCACTCGCGCTGGCCCTGGGGTGCTATGCGGCGGACGTCGCCGCCCAGGACAGCAGGTACCGCAAGCCGGTGCGCCTGCTGGACAGCCGGGCNNNNGCCCGGCTGGCCGAACGGCACGGCGTGGAGATGTACCGGGACCCGCAGCGGGCCCGCTCGACGGTGGGCGTCGAGCTGTGGCCGTGGATCGATCCCGGGGCGACCGCTCCGCAGTCCACCCTCCCCGAGCCCGTCCTGCGGTCCCTGCTCGACCGGCTCGAAGCCCTGTGACACGCGCACCCCGACCCCGTGAGGAACCGACCGTGACCAGCCCGCAAACCCTTCCGGACCACGCCGCCCTGACTCCCCGGCAGGCGGGCGAACGGGCTGCGGCCGTCCTCGACGAGATCCGCACCGCCGTGGTCGGCAAGGCGGAACCGCCGACCCTGGTGATGCTCGGCATCCTCGCCGGCGGCCACGTCCTCATCGAGGACCTCCCGGGACTCGGCAAGACGCTCCTGGCACGCTCCTTCGCCACGGCTCTCGGCCTGGACTTCCGCCGCATCCAGTTCACCCCCGACCTGNNCGAGATCAACCGCACCCCGCCCAAGACCCAGGCCGCCCTCCTGGAGGCGATGGCCGAGTCCCAGGTGTCCGTCGACGGAAGCACCCGGCCGCTGCCGAATCCCTTCGTGGTCGTCGCCACCGCCAACCCCATCGAGTACGAGGGCACGTACACCCTCCCCGAGGCCCAGCTCGACCGGTTCCTGCTGCGGGTGCGCATGGGCTACCTGGAGGCGTCCGAGGAGGCCGGCATGCTCCGTGCGCGCGTCGACCGCGCGGCACCCGAACCCGTGGTGCGCACGCTCAGCGGACCGGACGAGGTGCTCGCCATGCGGGCCGCCGTCGAACGCGTCGAGGTCGACGACGACCTGCTGGAGTACGCCGTCGCCCTGGTCCGTGCCACCCGGGCCCACCCCCACATCCAGGTCGGCGCCTCCCCGCGCGGCGGCCTGGCCCTGGTGCAGCTCGCCCGCGCCCGCGCCGTCCTGGACCTGCGGGACTACGTGACCCCGGAGGACGTCAAGTCCGTGGCGGTACCGGCCCTCGCGCACCGCGTCACCCTCAGACCGGAACTGTGGGTCCGCCAGATCGACGGCGACGACGTGCTGCGCGAGATCGTGCAGTCCGTGCAGGCCCCGCAGACCTTGCCGCGCACCCCGATCGCGTCATGACCGAGCCGGACCGCAGAGCGGCCACCGCCGTCCGACGGGCCCTGGACGGCCGCCACGACGTCACCGCCCACGCCGCGGCCGCCA
>NZ_LIRL01001364.1 GCF_001419795.1 Streptomyces niveiscabiei | reverse complement strand
CCACCACCCCACGCAGCCGCACATCAGCAGCCGAGCTCCCCAGCAGATACCCGGTCACCCGATCCGGCACGACCAACACCCGTGACAGCGGCGGCCGTTCCCCCTCACCGACCTCGATCAACCCGCCCTCGACGAGCGGCGCCCCCGCCCCGAGCCGGAACCGCGCGGCCGAGGCCCCCGCGACCCCGCACAGCTCCAACGCCAGTCCAACAGTGGGCCGGCGTCGAGTGAGATCGTCATTGAGGTACCCGTACAACCGCTCGAACCGAGCATCGAGATCAGGAGCGACGGCCACGAGCAACAAGTCCAGATCGAGCGACGACAACCCGAACCGCCGCGCCAGCACCCCGAGTACGGACGAGGGCTCCGGCTCCCAGTCCTCGTACGGCGGAACGTCGAGCCCTCCCACCCCCTCCAGAATCCGTTCGACGGCGTCCGGCGTGAGGTACTGCCCCCGATACGGATCGTCGGGATCGGGGTCCCCCGCCTTCCGCGCCGCGACAGCACCCCGCACCCGCTCCTCGACGAGCCGTAGCCGTTCCCACAACTCCGCGTCCTTGTACGTCAAGGCTGCCGATCCCCCCGCCGACGCCGCGCCGGCGCCGCCCCTCGTTCCCTGGGCCCGGAGAACCCGTCGTCCCCCGGATCACTGACTTCCCGATACCGCAACCGGCGTCCGGGCAGAGCCTCGCCGTCCCCGCTCAACGCGGCGGACCGCACCACGAGCCCCTCGGTGACAGGCGGCGCGGAAGCCTTGGTCGCCCCGGCCAACGGAGCCCGGACCCGCAGCCCCAGCGACGCCTTCAGCTCCCCGCCGAGCGCCGACCACACGTCGGACGCGGCGGGCCCGTCGAGCCCGGTCCCGGCCGTGTCGAGCGCGACGGTGAGCCCGAGTTCGGCGAGCGACCCGCTCAACATCCGCGCGGGCAGCACATCGTTGGCGACCAGCGTCGTCAACACTTGCGACAGCAACCGGTGTTCGTCCTGCGGCCGATTCGCCCAGGCGGTCACGAGGTACGTGAGATCGAACCACCGGGGAGGCGACCGCCGAGCGACGAGATGCCCCTCGTCGTCGTACACCTCCCCCGCCCCGCTCCCCCGCCGGGTCGCGTCCTCGCGAATGTCGTACAGGAAGACACACACCGTGGGCGCGCTGCGCCGAGCGGCCCAGTCCCGGGTGGGCGCGTCGAACACCACGTCCACCCCGGACGCTTCGAGCCCGGACTCCCCGAGCAGCCGCCGCAGCCCTTCGTCGACCTCGTGGATCACCGGCGGGTCACCTCGTCCGGCGGCTGAACGGTCCCGAGGACCACCAGGAAGTCGGTGGTCACCGGCGAGAACCCGGGCCCGCTGGCGGTGATGATCCGAGGCCCGGTCTGATCCTTGGCGAGAATCAGGAGCTGCCCGATGAACGTCCCGTTGGCGAGCGGAATCGTCGGCGCGGCGGCGGCCGTGATCCCGGGCTTCCAGGTGAACTTCACCGGCACACCGGGCGGAAAGTCCGTCCCCCGCACGGAGGTCACGAACCCCGGCTTCCCGATCTCCGGCACAGCGATGATCTTGGGCTGCAAGATCCGCAGCCGCTGCCGAGCCGTGTTGTCACTCCGATCGGCGTCGGTCCCGGTGGTCGTCAACGTCCCGGTGAGCTGGGCAGTAAGCGCCTTGTTCGGACTGAGCACCACACGTACGACAGTGCTGGCCCCCTGCGCCAAGTCGGGCAGCGCACAGCTCCAGTTGGCGTCACACCCGGCCGGCGGCCCGTTGTTGGGTATCCCGGCAGGCAGCCCGATCTTCAACCGCAGCCCGGTGGCAAGGGCGTTGCGCCCGTTGCGCACGGTGTAGCTCACGACGACCCGCCCACCGACGTACCCGGGGTTGGGCTGAGCGGTGAGGCTCAACCCGGGCCCGGCCTGAGGCGTGGGAGCAGGCGGCGCGGGGGGA
>NZ_LIRL01001363.1 GCF_001419795.1 Streptomyces niveiscabiei | reverse complement strand
GGTGCGGGGGTGGCCGGGCTCTGTGCCGGGGGAGGTGCGGGATGCCTGGGCTCCGTGCGGGAAAGCTGGCATCCCAGGCGTACGCCTCGCCCTGGGGGCGCCGCAGCCCCGTGTCCGGCGTCAGCCGGGGCCCGGTGTGTTGGCCCGTAGCAGTGCCGCTCCCAGAGGGGTGAGCGTGTGCAGGACCGACATCGCCTGGCGGTGGGTCGTGAGGAGGCCGGCGCTGCGCAGAGCCGTGGCGTGCTGGCTGGCCGAGGAGGCCGAGACCCCTGCGGCGCGGGCGAGTTCACCGGTGGTCGCGCCCGTGGCGACGGCGCGCAGGACACGGGAGCGGGTGCGGCCCAGGAGATCCGCGAGGGGTGCGCCGGAGCACAGGTCTCCGGGGAGGGCGGCGGGGTGGGGCTCCTGGTGGAGGGGGTAGATCAGGACCGGGTCGAGTGTGGCGCTGCGGAAGGTCACCGGGGTCCCCCAGCAGAAGTGGGACGGGACCAGCAGGAGCCCCCGGCCGCCGAGCCGCAGGTCACGGTCCTCGGGGTAGCGCGCGCACAGGACCGGTCGGCGCCAGCGCAGCGCCGGTCCCAGGTTGCCGAGGATGCCTTCGGCACCCGTGCTGAGGACGGAACGCGCGTGGGCCGCGCGTTCGGCGTCGATGCGTGCCTGGATGCGGTCCCTGTAGGGGGCGATCACGAGGTCGTGGTAGGCGCGCAGCGCGCGCACCAGCTCCTCGCGGAGGTCCGGGTCGGCCAGGCGCGCGGCCCAGGAGGGAGCCCCGCTGGCGCGGTGGAGGAGACCCACCTCGTGCAGGACCCGGCGCCGGGGAGTGCTCAGGACGGCTTCGAGTCCGGCCTCCAGCCCTTCGGCGGCCTCGGCGGGCGTGAGGAAGTCGGGGAAGTAGGCGGCGCGCGGGACCAGGGGTAACAGGAGTGTTCTGACGGTGCGGGCGAACCCCGTGGCGTGGAGCCGGGTGCGGGTGGTGCGGAACCAGTCGGCGTGCGCCCAGCGTCCTTGGCGGCTCTGGAGACGGTGCAGGCTCATGCAGGTCTCCCACAGCGGATCAGGTGCGGCGGCGACGCGGGTGCGGGTCAGGTCGAGGTCCGTGAAGTGAATGCGGAGCATTCCGTTCCCCCCTTGCGGCCTGGGCTTTTCAGTCGGAGTCACAAGCCCTCGCCGACCATGCTCCCGTCACGGGACCCTCGGATTCAACGCCACGACGAAGGGAACAAATGTGTCTCTGCGAACCACCGTCACCACCCTCGCGGCCACTTTCCTGATGGGTGCCGCACTCGCGGTCTCCCCGCCCGCGCAGGCTCAGGAGTCCACGGCGTCCACCTCGGCGCGTCCCCTCGCGGTGTCCCTGGAATCCGGCCAGGCAGTCGGTTTCGGCGCGGCCTCCGACGCGGTCCGCCTCCGCGCCTACTCGGACTGCCCGAGCGGCTGGATCTGTTTCTGGAGCGGGTCGGGCGGCACCGGCTCGAGGTGCCAGTGGAACAGCTCCCTCAACCCGCGGGCACGCGAGGAGTGTTCGTGGATGAACAACGGCACGGTCACGAAGTCCGTCTACAACCGCACGAGTTACCGCTTCCACTACTACAAGGCCTTCTCCTACCGCGACCGCATCGGAAGCACCCTCTCCGGCGGCCAGGGGAACCTCGCCGGCACGTACACGATCGGCTCCCTGTGCCGGCACAACGCGAGCGGGTGCCCCAACTAGGCCGACCCTCGTCTCCGGCCGCTCGGGCAGGGTGACGGGGAGCGTACTCGGG
>NZ_LIRL01001362.1 GCF_001419795.1 Streptomyces niveiscabiei | reverse complement strand
CCGACCGCGTCCTCCCCCGCACCGGACACGTCCCCCGCGCCGACCCCCGTCCACGGCAGGGACGTCCGCCAGTTGCAGACGAACCTGCGGGCCCTGGGCTACTCCGGCTTCAGCGTGAACGGCGTCTACACCTCGGCCACCGCCCGGGCAGTCCGGCGCTGGCAGCGGGATCTCGGGATGGCGGCCACGGGGAAGGTCGGCCTCGGGGACGTCGTGTACGCGTCCGGTCCGGTGCGCGTCTCCGGCGCGAACGTCCGCCTCGGCGCCCCTGTGCAGCAGGAGGCGCTGCGCTCGACGGGCACCGTGCGCCGGGTGACGGTCTCCGTGCCCGTCGACGAGGGTTCCTGGGCCGTCGAGGGCGCCCAGGTCACCGTCCGGTTGCCCGGCGGGCGCTCGGTGGCGGGCGCGGTGACCGGCGTGGGGCAGCCGACGGCCGGCTCCGAGGCGTCGGGCGGCGCGGAGACGGTACCGGTGACGATCGGAGTCCGGGACCAGAAGGCGCTGGGCGAGCTGCGCAGGGCCCCGGTCACGGTCACGTACGTCCGCCGGCAGCGGGAGGACGTCCTCGCGGTGCCGGTCGCCGCGCTGGTGGCCCTCGCGGAGGGCGGGTACGGGCTGGAGACCTCGTCCGGCGCGTACGTCCCGGCGCGGACCGGGATGTACGCGGACGGCAAGGTCGAGGTGAGCGGCCCGCAGATCCGTGCAGGCATGAAGGTGAGGGTGCCGCAGTGACGCGGGTCGTGGTGGAGTTCCGGGCCGTCTCCAAGGTGTACCCCGGCGGGGTGACGGCAGTCCGGGAGGTGGATCTCGTGGTGCGGGCCGGTGAGATGGCCGCCGTCGTCGGTCCTTCGGGGTCGGGGAAGTCGAGCCTGCTGCACCTGATGGGCAGCCTGGACCGGCCGTCGGCGGGGCAGGTCCTGGTGGACGGCCACGACATCGCCGCCCTGTCGGACCGGGAGCTGTCCGCGCTGCGGGCCCGGCGTATCGGGTTCGTGTTCCAGCAGTTCCATCTGCCGCTCGGCGTGCCCGTGCTGGACGCGGTGGCCGACGGGCTGCTGTACGCGGGGGTCCCGCTGCGCCGGCGTCGCCGGGCGGCGGCGGAGACCCTCTCCAAGGTGGGGCTCGGGCACCGGACCGGGCATCTGCCGCACCAGTTGTCCGGCGGTGAGCGCCAGCGGGTGGCCGTCGCACGGGCCGTGGTCGGCGAGCCCGCGCTGCTGCTCGCGGACGAGCCCACCGGCAATCTGGACTCGGCGAGCGGCGCGGCCGTCCTGGAGCTGCTGCGGGAGCTGAACGCGGGCGGCACGACCGTCGTCGTCATCACGCACGACCAGAAGATCGCCGCCGCGCTGCCCCGGTGCGTCGAGATGCTGGACGGCCGGGTCGTCGCCGATCGCGCGCCGGGCCGCGCCGGTTCGCG
>NZ_LIRL01001361.1 GCF_001419795.1 Streptomyces niveiscabiei | reverse complement strand
CCGCCTCCCCTCCCCCGGCTTCCCCTCCCCTGCCTCACCTCGCCCTCAGCCTCGTCTCGCCGTCCAGGCACCACTCCAGCACCGACGGCCAGGGGCCGTACCCCTCGTCCGGCGTCAAGTGGCCTGCGCCGGGGAGGACTTCGGCGGTGATGCCCAGGGGGTCGCCGTAGGCCGCCTGGGCGCCCTCGGGGCAGTACGGGTCGTCGTCCCCGGCGACGATGCGCGTCGGGGAGGGCGGAGTGAGGCCGGTGAGCGGGGGGAGGGCGAAGCCGGCGATCTCGGGGTAGTCGGTGACGACCGTGACCGGGGAGACGAGGAGGGTGCGGTCGACGGTGTCGAGGCCGGGGAGGTCGCGGGCGAGGGCGTGCAGCCAGGTGACGGTGGCGAGGCTGTGGGCGATGACGATCCGGGGGCGGGGCGGCGTGGTCAGGTGACGCTCGAACTCGCCCAGCCAGACGTCGAGTTCGGGATGGTCCGGGTCCGGCAGCTGCGGGTACACGACCTCGTGTCCGAGGTCGGTGAGGCGGCCGGCCAGCCAGTGTTGCCAGTGGCCCTCGGGGCGGTGGTTCTGCCAGCCGTGGAGGATCAGGAAGGAGGAGGTCATGGGGTGATCATCCCCAGCGGCGAGTTGACGGGTCCAGTGCCGTCTTCCCTGGTGGGATCGGTAGGGGGAGGGATGCGGGTGAACGTTCCTCGGAGGCGGGGCGTCACCGTCGTGACGAGTCGCCCGGACCGAGGGGAAGTCCCGCTGTGAGAGCCGCAGTAAGCCGTTTCATCGTGTTGCTGGCTATGGGCGCCGGCGCCGTGCCGGCAGGCGGGTGCGCCGCCAGCGACAGCGCGGGATCAACTTCCCCTGAACGTGCGGGCGTTGCTCACGCCGGAGCCGTCCGGTTCGTAGGTGTGTAGCGGGCGAGCCGTTCCTCCAGGCGGGGCCGGCGTTGCGGCCATTCCTCGGCGGTGATCGAGAAGATCGCCGAGTCGCGCAACTCGCCTTCCTCGCCGGGGTACTTGGAGGTGGACCAGTTGCGCAGGACGCCCTCGAAGGTGGCGCCGGCGGCGGTGATGGCGGCGCGGGAGCGGGTGTTGCGGGCGTCGGTCTTGAGGTCGACGCGGGAGACCTGCCAGACCTCGAACGCGTGCCGGAACAGGAGGAGTTTGGCCTCCGCGTTGATGCCGGTGCGCTGGGCGGACGCGGCGAGCCAGGTGTGGCCGACCTCGACCGCGTCGAGCCGGGCTGGGTCGCGCCAGGCGCGGGGTTCGCAGTAGGCGGTCACGCCGACGGCCCGTCCCGTGGACGCCGAGATCTGGGCGAACGGGGAGATCGAACCGTCGGCGGCGCGCGCGAGTTGGAGGTCGAGGTAGCGGTCCAGCTCGGCGGACGTCGGGACCCAGGTGTACGCGTACGTCCCCCGGCCCTCCTCCGCCGCGCGCGCCAACTCGGCGGCGTGGCACCGGTCCAGGGGCTCCAGACGTACGAAGTCGCCGTACAGGACCGGCTGTTGGCCCGCCTCGAATCTCACCCGGTGATGTCCTTCCTCAACTGCGCGAACGCTTCGTGGAAACCGGGGAAAGTCTTGCGGACGCAGCCGGGGTCGTCGAACGAAATACCCGGCGTGCGCAGGGCGGTCACCGCGAAGGACATGACGATGCGGTGGTCGCCGTGGGTCGTGATCTCGGCGGGCTTCGGGGTGCCGGGGTGGATCTCGATCCAGTCGGGGCCCGTCGCGACGTCGATGCCGAGGCGGCGCAGGTTCTCCGCGCACGCGTCGAGGCGGTCGCACTCCTTGACGCGGGTGTTGGCGACGTCCTCGATGCGGACGGGGCCGGTGGCGAAGGGGGCGATCGCGGCGAGCGTGGGCATCGTGTCGGAGATGTCCCGCATGTTGACCGTCACGCCGTGCAGCGTGCCGGTTCCCCTCACCGTCGTACGGTCGGCGGCGATCTCGACGTACGCGCCCATCTCGCGCAGCACCTCCACGAAGCCCAAGTCGCCCTGGAGCGCGCCCTGTCCGAGGCCGGGGACGGTGACCTCGCCGCCGGTGAGGGCGGCTGCGGCGAAGAAGTAGCTCGCGGTGGAGGCGTCGGGTTCGATGGGGTAGGTGGTGGCGCGGTAGCCGCCGGGCGGGACGGTGTAGACGCGCTCGCCCACGGCACCGGGTTCGTTTGTGGAAACGGTTGCTTCCTGTTTCACCTCGACGCCGAACGCCCGCATCATCGCGATCGTGATCTCCACGTACGGCACGGAGACCAGGTCGGTGACGCGGATGCGCAGGCCCGTGCGGGTGAGAGGGCCGAGGAGGAGCAGCGCGGTGAGGTACTGGGAGGACTGTCCGGCGTCGAGGACGACCTCGCCGCCCTCCACCCCTTCCGCGTTGACGGTCAGGGGGTGGTGGCCCTCCGCGTCCTCGTGGCGCAGGTCCACGCCGAGGTCGCGCAGGGCGCGGGTGAGCGGGAGGAGGGGGCGGCGGCGCATCTGGGGCGAGGCGTCGAAGCGGAACGTGCCGTGCCCCGCGGCGGCGAGCGTCGGCAGGAAGCGGGCGGTCGTGGCGCCGTCCCGGCAGTACACGTCCGCGTCCGTGACCGCCGGGCCCTGCGGACGGCCGTCCACCTGCCAGGCGTCCGGCGCCCGCCCGACCCGGTAGCCGAGGCTGCTCAGCCCCTCGGCGAACCCTTCCGTGTCGTCCGAGCGCAGGGGGCGTACGAGGGTCGTGACACCGTCCGCCGCTGCCGCCAGGAAGAGGGCGCGGGCGGTGAGGGACTTGGAACCGGGGACGTCGACGAGGGGCATGCCCCTCATGATCC
>NZ_LIRL01001360.1 GCF_001419795.1 Streptomyces niveiscabiei | reverse complement strand
TGCGCGGCGGCGAGGGCGGCGTCGTAGACGTTGTTGGGGTCCTTGCGGCCGTCGCCGTTGCCGTCGCGGCCGGCCCACGCCCAGGTCGAGGGGATGAACTGCATGGGGCCCACGGCGCGGTCGTACATGCTGTCGCCGTCGAAGGCGCCGCCNNGGTGACCGTCGTGCCGTCCGCGCCGACGTTCCCGCCGCTCGCGTGGCTCGACTCGACCTTGCCGATCGCGGCGAGGAGCTCCCAGGGGAGGTTGCAGCCGGGCTTGTCGGCCGCGAGGGCCGTCGCGGCCCTCTTGTAGGCGTCCAGGACGGTCGCGGGGATGCCCGACTCCGAGACGGTGCCGGTCGCGCCGGTGCCGGGTATCCCGGGTATCGGAGTGGCGCCCGGGGAGGGCACCGGGCTCGGGCTGTTGAGGGGCGGCAGGTCCGTGTAGTACGGCGAGTTGCCGGTGGCGCCGCCGGCCGTCGGTCCCGGGTCACCCGCCGCAGCGGGTGTGTCGGCGGGTCTGTCCTGGGTGGTGCCCGCGACGACCTCCGGTGCCTGGGACGCGGCCAGGGCGGCGACCGCGACGGCGGCCACGGTGGTGTTGACCGCGCTCTTGCGCAGCCTCCTGCCGAAATGCGCCGACATGAAGTGAACCCCTCCCGTGGACGCCCGAGCGCCCGTCTCTGTCTGCCGTGCTCACCTGTGTGACGAACGGACGGCCCGGGAGGTTGCCCCTCCAGCCGATTCCCGTCCCGCTGTCACCGCTCGCCCCGCGTACACCGGGCGTACCGGCGGGTACGGCGACCCTACGTCAACTCCCTTGACACCGGCACCCGTCGGGGGCTGTTTTCATCCGCCCCTCATGTACGGACGGCCGGGAACCGCGCCCCGCGCCGGGGGCGTCCTCACGGTGTCGCCGTGATCGTCTTCCCGTCCGATTCCCGCCTGAGGAGCAGTTGTGCCGTTCACCCTGAGCCACGCCGCCGCCGTACTGCCGGCGGTGCGGGGCGACGGGAGCGGCCGGGGTCGGCTGATTCCCGCCGTTCTCGTGGCCGGGTCCTTCGCGCCGGACCTCACGTACTACGCGGCGAGCGCCGTCCCCGACGCGATGCGGTTCGGCGACGTCACGCACTCCTTCGCCGGGGTGTTCACGGTCGACGTGCTGCTCACGTGGGCGCTGGTCGGGCTGTGGCTCGTCGTCCGCGAGCCGCTGGTCGCGCTGCTGCCCGCCGCCGGGCGGGGCCGGGTCGCCGCGCTCACACGCTGCGGTGTCCCCCGCGCGCGCGTGTCGGGCGGGCTGGTGGCGCGGTGGTACGTCTCCGCCGTCGCCGGGGCCCTCACGCATGTCGTCTGGGACGCGTTCACCCACCTCGACCGGTGGGGGATGCGGCTGTTCCCGGTCCTCGGGGAGGAGATCGCCGGGTCGCCGCTGTACTGGTACCTCCAGTACGGGGGGTCGCTGCTGGCCGCCGTCGTCATCGCGGTGTTCCTGGCGTACGCGCTGCGCCGGGCGCCCGCCGGGGCGGTGAGCGGGCTGCCGGTGCTGTCGGCGCGGGACCGGTGGCTCGCGGGGGCGCTGCTGGGCGGGTGCGCGGTGGTGGGGG
>NZ_LIRL01000136.1 GCF_001419795.1 Streptomyces niveiscabiei | reverse complement strand
TACTGACGCGCGACGAAGCGCAGAGCCGTGCCGAACTTCTTGATGTTCGCAGTTATGCAGTCGACCTCGACCTGACGACCGGAGATGAGACCTTCGAGTCCCGTACTGTCATTCGTTTTGCCGCGCGTGCGGGGGCGGACACCTTCGTCGAACTGAAGCCGGTCGAGCTGAAGGCCGTCACCCTCGACGGGAAGGCGCTGGACACCGGGAAGCTCAAAGGGAACCGCTACCCCCTGAAGAAGCTCAAGGAGGGCGAGCACGAGCTGCGCGTCGAGGCGACCATGCGCTACTCGCGCACCGGCGAGGGCATGCACCGCTTCACCGACCCGGCGGACGGCGAGACGTACGTCTACACGCAACTCTTCCTGGACGACGTCCAGCGGACCTACGCCGCGTTCGACCAGCCCGACCTGAAGGCGACGTTCGACGTCACGGTCAAGGCCCCCGACGGCTGGACGGTCCTCGCCAACGGCGTCACCGAACACCTCGGCGAGGGCCGCTGGCGCGCCGCGACGACCCCGCCCATCTCCACGTACCTCATGGCCGTCGCCGCCGGCCCCTGGCACTCCGTACGGACCGAACACCAGGGACTCCCCTTCGGCCTGCACTGCCGCCGCTCCCTCGGCGCGCACCTGGACGCCGACGCGGACGAACTCTTCGAGATCACCCGCCAGTGCTACGACCGCTACCACGAGCAGTTCACCGAGCCCTACCCCTTCGACTCCTACGACCAGGCGTTCGTCCCGGAGTTCAACGCGGGCGCCATGGAGAACCCCGGACTGGTCACCTTCCGCGACGAGTTCGTGTACCGCTCCGCCGTCACCGAGACCGAACGCCAGACCCGCGCCATGGTCGTCGCCCACGAGATGGCCCACATGTGGTTCGGCAACCTCGTCACCCTGCGCTGGTGGGACGACATCTGGCTGAACGAGTCCTTCGCCGAGTACATGGGCTACCGCACCACCGCCGACGCCACCCGCTTCACCGGCCCCTGGACCGAGTTCGGCGTC
>NZ_LIRL01001359.1 GCF_001419795.1 Streptomyces niveiscabiei | reverse complement strand
GGGGCCGGTGTCGGGCACGGACAACGGTGCGGGGCTGAGGGTCTCCGACCCGTCGGACCGCTTCGAACGGGAGGCGGAACGGACGGCGCACCGGGTGATGTCGGGGCCGGCACCGGGGGCGGAGCCGTCCAGTGTGGCTCAGCGGGCGCCGGGGACATCCGTCCAGCGGGCGCCGGGGACGAGGGGCGAGCGGGCGCCGGATGCGATGGCCGGGCCGGCTCCGGAGACGGCGGTCGGGACGGCTCCGCATGCGGTGGTCGGGACGGTAGCGGATGCGATGGTCCGGTCGGCTCCGGAGACCGCCGTCCTGCCCCCGTCGGAGACGCCTCTTCAGCGAGCCCCCGCAGCCCCTCTCCAGCGCATGGACAACGGCGAGGAAGCGCAGCCCGCGCAGCAACCCGCCGCTCCCGTCAATCCCTTGCGTGACTTTGCCGCCGCCACCTACACGCCCGGCCGCGCCGGAGCCGTCGGGACTGTCGCCGACGGCGTCCGGGCCGCGACGCTTCGGCAGATCGCCTGGGAGGAGCACTGGGCGCCGATCTCGGCCGTGTGCAAGAAGTACCACTACACGATCGCCGTGCGGGAGACGGGCGAGTTCTCCATCCGGCGGATCGCGGAGGGTGCCAAGCCCAAGCCGCACACCATCCTGGAGAAGTCGATCAAGCCGTCCTCAGTGCGGAAGGAGTACGGGCGTGAAGGGTCGCAGGCCGATCCGGAAGCCGTGCTCGCCTGGCTCGCTCAGGAGGACCTGGACGGGTTCGTCGGGCACTGGGGGCAGGGCGGGCTGCTGGGGGTGCGGGTCGACGATCCGTCCCAGGAGGTCCTGGACCTCGGCATCGTGGAGACGGGTGCCCGGGGTGAGGAGTACGTGCCGATCACGGTGCTGGCGCCGGGCGGCGGGCCGCAGTTGACCGCCTTCAGGGGTATACCGAACTGGCAGACGTATCTGTACACCGGGGACTACGACCTGCACGAGGCGTACTCCCTGATGGGCGGTATGCGCGGCGGCGGTCAGATCGCCGAGGCGTCCCAGCAGAAGGTGAACCTGCTGAACCGGCTGAACGCCGGGGTCGCGAACAGCTCCGACGTGCCGGTGCGGCGGGAGGGGACGGCCCATCTGGAGGGGCACGGCCTGCACATGGAGGACTCCGCGTACGCGATGTTCCAGCACGGCGACCAGGCCACCTACCGGATGAACCAGTACCTGGAGGCGCAGGCGGAGGGGATGCGGCCGGTGGTGGCGAAGCTGGTGAAGGCGGTGGCGACGGAGAGCGACGAGCCCATGGGGTGGTGCCGCTGGGGCCAGTGGTACGTGACGATGAACAAGGACGAGCACAAGCGGCTGAGGAAGGAGTGGGGGCTCACCGTCCCCAACTCGTGGACCGACGAGGTGATCGACCGCACTCCGGGCCCCCGCGAGAACCCGACGGCGACCCCCGAGGAGAAGCGGAAGCAGTACAAGACGGCCAGGTACACGTCCTGACCCGGAGGGACCGCCCGCCCGGAAGGCGAGCGGTCCCGTGGTACTACCCGGGTACGGCTACTCGGTGATGATCGCCGGGTCGCTGACCCCCGGCCGCCCGTTCTCCACGTGCCCCGCGAACCGGCGCAGGAACGTGGAGGACGCGTGGGAGGTGACCGTCAGGTCGTACCAGCGGTGTCCCTTGCCGGTCTCGACCGTGCGCTTGAGGACGGCGTGCGGGCGGAGCTTCACCGTGGTCGTACGGGAGCGGTACGCGTCGGTGACGCGGAGTTCGACCGTGTCCTTGGACGTGTTGGTGAAGGTCAGCTCCACACAGTCGCCGACGTGCCGGGCGACGACCTCGGGCCCGGCGTGCGCGGTCTCGCCCTTGAAGGTGCGCAGGAACCCGGCGGGCCCGTGGACCGTGAGGTCGTAGGAGGCGCCCGTGAAGGTGTCGGAGATCTTCTTGCCCGCGCCGGTCGTGTAGCTCCGCGGAGTTACGCCGGGCGTGGTGACGAGGAACGCGCCCCCGGCGTGCGCCCCGGAGGCGAACGTCAGGGTCAGCGCCCCGGAGCCGGCCTTCGCGTCGACGCTGGGCGCGTACCTGAGGGGCCGGGTGGGCCGGTGGCCACGCTCCTGCCGGGGCA
>NZ_LIRL01001358.1 GCF_001419795.1 Streptomyces niveiscabiei | reverse complement strand
GTGTATAAGAGACGGGTGCGAGGCCTTGGGTGGCCTCCGGTGGGGCGGGCCACAGGCGGGCCTGGCACGATGGCAGGGTGACCGCTCCGCTGACTCCGCCTACGCCGCCGCACGAACCGTCCCCGCGCGGGGACTGGCCTCCGCCGCCTCCGGAGGGGTACGGGGAGGTGGTGGGCGTGAAGGACCGGGCCGAACTGCTGGGTGATCTCCGGGACGGGGCGCTGGTCGCCGTGGCGGTGACCGTGCTCGGCGTGGTGCTGGGGCTGCTGTGGCTGTGGCTCGCGCCCCGCGTGCCGCTCGTGGGCGACCAGTCCGACGGGAGCTGGGTCGTCTACCTCAAGGACTCCGAGGGCGAACAGGCCATCGGCGTCGACGGAACGTTCACGCTGCTCGCGCTGGCCTGCGGGGCGCTCAGCGCGCTCGGCGTCTTCCTGTGGCGCCGGCGGGGCGGCATCCCCCTCGTCGTCGGGCTCGCCCTCGGGGGTGTGCTGGCCTCGGTCGTCGCGTGGAAACTGGGCACCTGGCTCGGGCCGACCTCCGACGTCATCGCCCACGCGAAGAGCGCGGGCAAGGGGGTGACGTTCTCGGCGCCGCTGAAGCTGGGGGCCAAGGGGGCGCTGATGGTGTGGTCCATCGCGGGGCTGCTGGTGCATCTGGGGTTGACGGCGCTGTTCGGGCCGCGGGATCCGGAAGTGTACGAGCACCCGTATTTGACGCCGCCGGTGTAGGGGGGCGTCGGGCGGGGTGTGCGGCGGGCGCTCCCGGTGCGGGCGCGGGCGGCCCGCCCCGCACCGGACCGTGCGCCCTACGCCGGTCGCCTCCCGTGGTTCGCGCGTCGTTTCTTGATGCGCCACTTCCGTTTCCGTGTGCGTTTCGACATGCCCTCTCTGCTTAACGGAGAGAGGGCGGCGCGTCGAGAGGTCACGTACGTCCGATGGGGGCCAGGACCGCTCGCGTGAGGGTGGCGAGGTCGCCGGGGGACAGCTCGACCTCCAGGCCGCGGCGGCCGGCGGAGACGCAGATGGTGGGGTGGGCGTCGGCCGAGGCGTCGAGGACCGTCGGGAGCCGCTTGCGCTGGCCCAGGGGGGAGATGCCGCCCCGGACGTACCCCGTGGTGCGTTCGGCGAGGGCCGGGTCGGCCATGGCCGCCTTCTTGCCGCCCACGGCCGTCGCCAGGGCCTTCAGGTCGAGGGTGCCGGCGACCGGGACCACCGCGACGGTCAGCGCCCCGTCGACGTCCGCCACCAGCGTCTTGAACACCCGCTCCGGCGACACCCCCATCGCCTCGGCGGCCTCCTCGCCGTACGAGGGGTGCGCGGGGTCGTGGTCGTAGGAGTGGACCGTGTACGCCACCCCCGCCGCCGTCAGCGCGACGGTCGCCGGGGTCCCACCGGCCTGTTTCTTGGGCTTCTTCGCCACCGGGGTCCTCAGTTCAGGCTGGTCGGGCCGCGCGTCAGGTCGGACGCGGGCAGGGAGGGCAGGCCGCGCAGGATCGCCGACTCGACGCGCAGGAGCTTCAGCTCGTCCCGCAGCCGGGACGCGAAGTCCGGTGCCTGGAGGAGCCGTTGCTTGGTCGGCGTGTCGAGCATCATCGTCGCGGCGACGAGGTACGACACGACGCCGGGCTCGTCGGGGAGGTCGCCGGAGAGGACGGACAGCTCGCGCGCGCCGGCGAGCCGCTTCTGGTACTGGCGGAAGGCCCGCAGGACGGCTTCCGCGAGCCCCTGCGCCTCCTCGCCGCGCTCCTCGGGCAGCTCCTCCAGCTCGGCGGTGAGGTACGGCCCCGAGGCGTCGACGGACAGCAGCCGCACCCGGGTCGTACCGGTCGCCAGCACTTCGAACGTGCCGTCGCCCCGCTCCCGGACGGTCGCCGCGTCGGCGACGCAGCCCACGGAGTGGAACGCCTTGAGGGGGTCGGGGCCGAACCCTGCGAGCGGTCCGCGCTGCGGCAGCGCGGTCGGGTCGGGCATGCCCTGGGCCGCGGGCGCGACCTCGTGGCCGTCGCGGATGGCGACGACGGCGAACCGGCGCGGCTCGTCCTCCGGCGTCTTGAGCAGCGAGCGCATCATCGCGCGATAGCGCTCCTCGAAGACGTTCAGCGGCAGCACGAGCCCGGGGAACAGCACCGAGTTCAGGGGGAAGAGCGGGAGCCGGACGGTGGTCACGGTGCGGAAGCCTAATGCTCCGCGCCGGTCGGATGTCCGTCGTGACCGTTCCACGGGCGGTCCTGACGGCCGTGGAGGATGTCCTCGCGGGCCGAGAGGAAGAGCCCGAGGGGGTCCTCGGAGAAGCGGTTCCAGGGGAACGAGGTCACGTACGGGCCCAGCAGCCGCAGCTGGACGAGCGCGTCCTCGCGCCGCCCGAGGCGGTCCAGGACGTAGACGAGGCCGTTGCGGACCTCGGCCGCGCGCGCGTCGCCGGGGCCGAGCCGGGCCGACAGGACGACCGCCCGGTCGGCCGCCGCGTCGAGCCGCTCGCGCGCCACGAGGGGCCCGCAGCCGTCCGTCAGGTACGAGAACGCGACGAGCGCCGGCAGCGACTGCACGAGGGAGTCGGCGGGGGCGTCCTGCGCGGCGCGGTCGGCGAAGTCGAAGCACTCGCGGTGCGAGCCGTGCCAGGAGGCGCCCAGGTAGCGCAGCGCGGCCACATGGCACCCGAAGTGGTGGGGCGAGCGGCGCACGGCCGCCTCCCACAGCTCGCCGAAGTACTTGTGCCCTGCGTGTGCCCCGCGCGCGTGGTCGAGGGCGATGCGCCAGGGCACCGGGTCGCGGTCCCAGGCCTGCGCCGCCGCCGTGATCAGGGGGCTCACCTCGCGCAGCAGTTCCGCGCGCGCCGGGGAGCGCCAGGCGCGGCCCACCGCGAGCTGCGCGGCGACCAGCAGGACGTCGGGGTCGCGCGGCGCGCCCGCCCGCCACACCTCGAACCACTCGGGCCGCGCCATCGCGAAGGCCGCGAGGCGCTTGACGTAGCGGTCGCGGGCCTCCCAGTCGCGCCGCACGCGGGTGCGCGCGAGGAGTCCGGCCGCCGGTCTGTGCTCGCCGCGCCCGGCCGCGACGAGCGCGGGGCCGAGGAGGTCGTCGGGGACGTCGAGCAGCATCTCGTCGTCGGCCGGCAGTCCGGTGACGGCGAGGGGCGGCGCGGCCTTCGGGGCTTTCGGCGCGCGGGCCGGGCGGATGAACGGGGGCAGCAGAGCCATGGTGCCGACCATTGAAAAACGCTGGTCGGCGACGCGCCAGAGGTAAAGCGCAACCCATGGAAAGTTGTACGCCCCAAGGTCAAGGGACGGTAAAAGGTTACCGTTCAGTCGCCACGGTACGGGCACAGCGTGCGGTTTCCGTGGCCGTGGGGCCGCCTGGAGTGCGGGTTCCGTGGGGGTTGTGGCGCGCATGTTTCAGTCCCTCCGCAGCAGCCGGGTCGCGCCCGCCGCCACCGTCGTCGCCAGGATCCAGCCCAGCAGGATCATCACGGCCGCCGACCACTGCCAGGCCCCCTCCAGCCGCCACTGCCCGGCCTGGCCGAGGTCGATCACCGGCAGCAGGAGGTCCAGGGCGAACAGGACCGGGTCCCAGGTGGGGCTGCTCCCGCCCGTGGGGTGGTGCGGGGCGTGGCCGTAGGCGACCG
>NZ_LIRL01001357.1 GCF_001419795.1 Streptomyces niveiscabiei | reverse complement strand
CGGCGGGGGCCGGGGGCGGGGCGCTGCGCCGGAAGGGCACCAACCGGTGTGATGCGCTCCGCTGCCCGATACCATCCGTGGGGTGACAGCGGCACACGAACCGGTCCTCGAACTGCTGCCTCTGGTGTTCGCCGCCCCCCATGAGGCGTTGGCGCGGGCGGAGGAACTGCTCCGCGCCGATCCGCCGGCGCTGCACGGCTCGGTCGCCCATCAGGTGATCGGGATCTGGCAGCGGGACTGGGGCGATCTGGGTCTCGCGCTGAAGCATCTGCGCCGCGCGCGCGTGCTGGCGGCGCGCGCCGACTCCGCCGACCGGGAGGCGGACATCCTGGGCACCCTCGGGGTCGCCCTCGTGCACGCGGGCCGTACCCGGCAGGGTCTGGCCGCGTTCGAGCGGGGCGTGGAGCGCGGTACGGGACTCACGCGCGCGCGGGTGCTGTTTAGGCGGGCGTACTCGTGGGAGGTCCTCGGGCATCACCCTCAGGCGCTGGAGGACCTGCGGCGCGCGGTGCCGGTGCTGCGTCAGGTGGGCGACACCATCTGGACGGCGCGTGCGCTGAACCTGCGCGCGACGGTGCATCTGGCGCTGGGCGCGGTGGACCGGGCGGACGCGGACTACGCGGCGGCGCAGGCCCTGTGGGACACCACCGGCCAGGAGCACGACAAGGCGGACGCCGTCGAGAGCCAGGGCATCGCCGCGTTCCGCTCGGGCGACATCCCGCGCGCGCTGAGCCTGCTGGACGACGCGGAGGAGCGGTACGCGAAGCTCGGCACGCCGGGGATCATGCTGAACATCCGGCGCTGCGAGGTGCTGATGGCCGCCGGGCTCGCCCCGGAGGCGCTGGCCGAGGCGGACGCGGCGATCGCCGTCCTGGACGGCATCCGGGGGCAGTCCACGCGCAAGGCGGAACTCCTGCTGGCGGCGGCGAAGGCGGCGCGCCTCGCGGGCGACACGGGCACGGCCATCGCGCGCGCGGCGGTCGCCGTGCGGCTGTTCGCGGCACAGCGGCGGTCCTGGTGGGAGACGCACGCCCAACTGGTGCTGATCGAGGCGAAGCTGACGGCCGGGCGGGCGTCGGGGCGGCTCGTCGCGGACGCCGCGAAGGTCGCCGGGCGGCTCGCGTCGTTCGGCGCGCCCGCGGCGCCCGAGGCGTGGCTGCTCGCGGGCCGTATCGCGCTGGTCCTGGACTGGACGGCCGACGCCGAGCGGTATCTCGCGCTGGCGGCCCGCAGCCGGCACAGCGGGCCTCCGCTGGCCCGGGTGACGGGGTGGGCGGCGCAGGCCCTGCGCGCCCGCGCGGCGGGCTCGGGGCGGGGTGTCCTGGAGGCGTGCCGGCGCGGTCTCGACGTCCTGGACGACCACCGGATGACGCTCGGCGCCTCCGAGCTGCGCGCGCGGGCGACCGCGCAGGGCGCCGAACTCGCCGCGCTGGCGCAGCAGGTGAGCCTGGAGGGGGGCGGGCCCCGCCAGTTGCTGCTGTGGTCCGAGCGGTGGCGGGCGACGGTGCTGTCCGCGCCGCCCACCCGGCCGCCCGCCGACGCGACCCTCCTGAGCGGTCTGACGGCCTTCCGCGTCATCGCCGACCAAGCGGAGCAGGCCCGCATCTCCGGGCGCCCCCTGCCCGCCCTGGAGCGCGAGCAGCGGCGTCTGGAGCGGGAGATCCGGTCGAGGACGCTGCACATCCGGGGCGAGTCACCGAACGACGGCCACCGGTTCGACGTGGGGCGGCTGCTGGAGCGGCTCGGCGACGGGCGGCTCGTCGAACTCGCCGTGCTGGATGGGCGCGTGCAGGTGCTGCTCGTCGGGGGCGGGCGGGTGCGGCGGTTCGCGGGCGGGCGGCTCGCGGACGCCGAGCGGGAGGCCGAGCACGTCCAGGCGACGCTCCGGCGGCTCGCGCACCCGGGCGCGGAGGGGCGGCTGCCGCTCGTCGAGGAGATGGGGCGCCGGCTCCAGACACTCCT
>NZ_LIRL01001356.1 GCF_001419795.1 Streptomyces niveiscabiei | reverse complement strand
CCCCCGTACAGGTCCGCCCCCTCGACACCGACAAGCTCTACACCGCCCGGCTTCAAGCCGCCCGGGCCCGGCCCTACCTCGCCTCCGCGCTGTTCGCGCTGCACGTCGTCGCGTCGGAGAGTGTGCCGACGATGGCTGTGGACGGGTACTGGCGTTGCTATGTGTCGCCGGGGTTCGTGGAGCGGACGCCGGTGGAGGAGCTGGCCGGGGTGTGGGTGCACGAGGTGTCGCATCTGCTGCGGGATCATCATGGGCGCGGTGACCGGTTCGCGAAGCAGCAGGGGCTCGACGGGCCGGGGGAGCGGCTGCGGATGAACATCGCGGCGGACATGGAGATCAACGACGACATCTACGGCGACGGGCTGGCCCGCCCGGCGGACGCGGTGACACCGGGGTCGCTGCGGCTGCCGACGGGACTCCTCATGGAGGAGTACCTGCGCCGGTTCCAGCTCAAGGCGTACGGCGACATCGCCTGGCTCGACTGCGGCAGCGGCGCGGACGGCCGCCGGCGCGGGTGGGACCTCGGCGGGGACGGTGCCGAGGGACTCACCCCGCAGCAGCGGGACGCCGTACGGTACCGGGTCGCCGAGGCGATCAAGGGGCGGCCGGGGAGCGCGCCGGAGGGGTGGAAACGCTGGGCGCAGGACGCCTTCCACCCGCCCCAGCCCTGGCTGCGCCTCCTCGGCGCGGCGCTGCGCTCCGCCGTGTCCGGCGCGGGCGCGGGCCAGGACTACACGTACGGCCGCCCCTCGCGCCGCGCGTCCTCCCTCCCCGGCCTCGTCCTCCCCAGCCTCCGCCGCCGCCCGCCCCGTGTCGCCGTCGTCATCGACACGTCCGGCTCGGTCAGCGACGCGGAACTCGGCAGCGCGCTCCTCGAAGTCGCCGCGATCACCCGGGCGGTCGGGGGACGCCGCGACCTGCTCACGGTCGTGTCCTGCGACGCGGCGGCCCACGTCGCCCACCCCCTCTGCCGGGCGGAGGACATCCCCCTGATCGGAGGCGGCGGCACGGATCTCTGCGCGGGCTTCAAGGCGGCCCTGCGCACCCGCCCCGACGTGGTCGTGGCCCTCACGGACGGCCAGACCCCCTGGCCACCCCAGCCCGCCTGCCGCACGGTCGTCGGCCTGTTCCCACGCACAGGCCGACGACCGTGCGGC
>NZ_LIRL01001355.1 GCF_001419795.1 Streptomyces niveiscabiei | reverse complement strand
GGGTTCGCGGGGGCGCGGCCTGCGGAGGCCTGGTCTGCGGAGACCCCGCCGGGGAGGGCCTGGTACCCAGGGACACGGCCTGCGGGGACCTGGTCTGCGGAGACCTCGCCGGGGAGGGCCTGGCCCCCAGGGGCTCGGCCTGTGGGGTCCTGGTCCACGGGGATCTGGCCTGCGGAGGCCCAGTTCGTGGAGACCCCGCCGGCGAGGGCCTGGTCTGCGAGGGCCGGGGGTGCGGAGGCTTGGCCCGCTGGGGCCCTGTCCGTGTCGGCTCGGCTTGTGGCGGCCGGGGTTGCGGTGGGCCGGGTCGCTGGAGTTGCGCCTGTGGAGGGCTGGGCTGTGCGGGTTTGGTGCGTGAGGGGCCTGCCCGGGCGGACCGCGTCGAACGGGACCTCGAAGTGGACGACCGACTGGGCCGTGCCCTCGGTGGGGTTCCGTTCGTCGAGGACCACCTCGCCGAGCGAGCGCCAGAAGCCCTCGGCGCCCTCCACCGACGGGTCGGTGTGGAGGTACACGGAGCGGTAGCCGCCGTCCGCCGCTGCGAAGTCGAGCAGCTCCGCGACCAGTCGCCGGGCCAGTCCCCTGCGGCGGTGGTCACGCCGGGTGTAGATCCGCCTGAGCTGCGCGGTCGTCCCGGAGGGGTAGCGCTCGGCGAGGTGCCGGGGGTTCGGCGGGTGCAGGGGGCCGCGCGAGTCGAGCGCGCCGGTCGCGACGACCTCGCCCGTGTCGTCCACCGCGACCAACAGCGTGTGCCGCGCCGGCGCCAGGTACGCGCCGGCCAGGTCGATGATGTCCCCGTGCCATCTCGGCACGTACCCGGTACCGAAGTCCCGGTACACCGTGTCGAGCATGACGGCTCGCGCCTCGTCGAGGTCCTCCGGTCCGGCCAGCCTTATGCAGTAATCACGCACTTGCACATCATACGCATTTAGCACGCCAGTGCGATCAAGCAGGTATCCACAGCCGCTCCGGCCCCTCGATTTGACAGCCCTCATCCGTCCTCCTAAAACCTAGTCACATGAAACCCATTTTCAAAACGCCGGGCCTCCTCAAGGAGGTCGAGCAGCGGGCCACACCACACCCGCGCCACCCGGCGAGCGGGGTACGGCGACAGGCGGCCCACACCGGACGCCCCGCCCGACCGAGCCCCGCGATGGGACCCAGCCGGCCCCGGGC
>NZ_LIRL01001354.1 GCF_001419795.1 Streptomyces niveiscabiei | reverse complement strand
GCCTGCACCCCCGCCCCGGCTCCCCGACGGTGCACGACAGCTCGGTCGGCGGCCCCTTGCTGTGGCCGACCCACCACCACTGGCCGCACTGCGAGAAGTGGCACGAGGGCGCGAGGCAGCCGATGATCCCGGTGGCCCAGCTGTATGTGCGGGACGTACCGCAGTTGAGGGCGCCGGGGAGGGCGGATCTGCTCCAGATCCTGTGGTGCCCGTCCGAGGAGCACGCCCCGGACTACAAGCCGACGACGTACGTGTTCTGGCGGACGGCGGCGGACGTCACGCAGGTCCTCACGGAGCCGCCCCGGCCGTCGGAGCCGACGTCCTGGTACGTGCCGGAGCCGTGCGTGCTCGCGCCGGAGCAGGTCACCGAGTACCCGCACGTCCTGGAGCTGACCGAGGAACTGCGGCAGGCGATCGCGGAGGAGCCCGGGGAGGAGATCTACATGGACGAGCTGTCCGTGGCCCCGGGCTGGAAGGTCGGCGGCTGGACGAGATGGGGCCTCACCGACCCCGCACCCCGCTTCTGCATCCACTGCGGCACAAGGATGACCCCGCTGCTGACGATCGCCTCGGACGAATGGCACCCGGACAACAGGTCCTGGATCCCGTACGAGGATCAGGCCCAAGATGCCGACGCGAACCCACCCGGCGTCACGGTCATCGACGCCAACCACCTACAGCTCTACGTCTGCCCGAAGCACCCCGGCGACCACACGGACCTCGTGCAGTGACAGGGACAGGGACAGCTCACTCCGCGATCGTCCCGGCGTAGATGTCCCGCGACTCCGGAAGCCGTACGACAGCCGGCGCCCCGAAGTCGTACAGCAGCACGGTGGACGCCACAGCCACCACCCCCGCCCGCCCGCTGTTGACGAAACTGAACCGGTGCCGGACTTTCCGGATGCGCCCCTGGTCGTCGAGGTACACGTCGAAGGGGACCTCGGCGGTGGCGAACCCCTCGGCCGCGGCGGCGAGGGAGGCCCGGTTGCCGGGCGTCGCGCCGCGCGCGGCGAGCGCGAGGTCGGCGGTGCCCCGGTAGTGCCGGACCCCGACCCCGGCGACGTCGCCGCGCCCGACGTAGGACGCGGCCCGCACCCCCCGCAGCAGCTCGGCGGCGGCGAACGGATCGGTGGCCCCGCCGGTGACGAGGTTGCCGTCGGAGAGGGTCGCGGTGTCGACGCGTACCCATTTGTCGGCGGGCACCCCGGCCCCCCGGTTCTTCATGAACAGCGCACCCGGCGCGAGGAGTTCGGTGATCGGCCGGTGCTCGCTGACCCCGGACGGGTCCTGCGGGAGGACGACCTTCAGCTGACCGAGCTGTCGCCGGTAGTCGTACACCCCCTCCCCCCGGATCGTGACGCGCGTCCCGCCGGTCGCCATCTCCATGGACGTCTGCGCGCGGGAGCTGCCCGTCGCGAGCAGGGTGTCGGCGGCCCGGCGCAGGGTCCCGACCGGGTCCCCGACGGGCGCGTCCTCCGCCGCCGCGCCGCTGCTCACGCACCCCGTGGCCCCGGCCACGACTCCGGCCACCAGCCCCGCGACGGCCACGACACCGCCCCGACGGTCCTTCATCTCCTGCCTACCCCCAGATCGCGGGCCCCCGTTGTGGCCCTGTTCAACGATCCGCACGTACCACCGTCACGCTCACCCGCGCCTGGAGAACCCTTTACCGGCGGTGGGTACCGTGGAGTACGTGACGCAACCGGACGGCACCCGCACCCCCTCCGGCGACCATCTCGCCACCACCGTCGACCAGGGCCGCTTCTGCTTCGCCCGCTGCACCTGCGGCTGGCGCGGGCCCGCGC
>NZ_LIRL01001353.1 GCF_001419795.1 Streptomyces niveiscabiei | reverse complement strand
CCACGGGACGGGCGGCTCGGAAGGGGCGGGGGACGTACGGGAGTTGGGGGACGGCGTCTCGGTGTCGTCGCTCAACTGCCGTGCGAGCCACAGCGCTTCGGCCAGTTCGCGCGGGGTCGGTCCCGTTCCCTCGGCGGTGGCGTCCAGCAGGGCGGCCAGCCGCGCGAGGGCGCCCTCAGAGCCCATCCGCGTCCGCCACCGCGTCCAGGTAGGGCATGAGCCGCTCCGCCAGCTCGCTGCGGTCGGCCGCGTCCAGGCCCGTGACCCCGGTCAGGTAAAGGGCGTTGAGGAGCTGGTCGGTCGCCAGGTCGCCGTTCGCGGCGCGTTCCAGGAAACGTTCGATCAGCGGCTCCGCCTCGGCGGGCGGCGTGTCCAGGTGCGCGCGGACGATGTCGGTGAGCTGGGCGCGGTCGGGGCGCCGCAGCCGCAGCCGTACACAGCGGCGCAGGAACGCGGGCGGGAACTCGCGTTCGCCGTTGCTGGTGAGGACGACGAAGGGGAACGCGCGGCAGCGGACCCGGCCCCGGGTGATCTCCACGGGCGTCTCGGAGCCGTCCGCGAGGACCTCCACGGTCGGGCCGTCGTCCGCCGACTTCCTTGCGGCGCGCAGGAGTTCGGGGATGTCGTACTGGCCCTCCTCCAGGACGTTCAGCAGGTCGTTCGGCAGGTCCAGGTCGCTCTTGTCGAGTTCGTCGACCAGCAGGACGCGCGGCTGCTCGTACGGCAGCAGGGCCGTGCCCAGGGGGCCGAGGCGCAGATGGTCCTCGACACCGTCGTGCGCGTCGTCCCTGCGGGCCGCGTAGAGGCGGGACAGCGGGTCGTAGCGGTAGAGGCCGTCCGTGAGGGTGCTGCGGCTCGTGATGTTCCAGCGCAGCACCGGGCCGAGCCCCAACTCCCGTGCCACCGCGTACGCGAGGGACGACTTGCCGGTGCCCGGCGGGCCCGTCACCAGGAGCGGGCGGCGCAGGATCAGGGCGGCGTTGACGAGTTCGACGCTCTCCGGGGTCGCGACGTACGTACGGGCGCGGTGGACGCGGTCCGGGGAGACCGCCGCCTCGTCGTCCGTGTCGCGCGGCGCGGGCAGGACGGGCGTACCGTCGAAGGCGCGCCACGGCGGCGGGGCGGGCAACTCCCGGATCCCGGCGTGGGGTTGGTTCGAGCCGGTGTAGACGGACCAGTGCGGCATGCGAGGTGAGCTCTTCTCGTGGGTCGGGTCGGTCAGGCCACCGGCGAGTGGCTGTGGGCCGCGGGCAGGTCGGGGAACAGCCGCGGATCGTCCCACAGAAGCTGGATGCCCCGCGCCCAGTGTTCCTCCTCGGCCGCCGCCTCCTCCCGCAATTCCATGATGTGGCGCGGCAGTTCGGCGGGCGGAACCCCGGACACGCGGGAGTCCAGCTGGTCCAGGAACGTCTTGCCCGCGCAGCCGGCGCCGCCCGCGCACTCCTCCTGCGGGCCGCTGTCGCAGCCCTCGCGGGACCACACGACGATCGGCGCGGGCGCGACGAGCGTGACGTCGAAGTGCGCGCGGGTGCGCTGCGCGGCCGGGGCGGTGGAGAAGCCCGCGAGGCAGGCGTCCGGTCTGCGCAGCCGCATCCGCAGCTTCACCGGCTCCTCGGCGTCCCCGCACTCGACGCGGTGAACTCGCGCGCCCGGTACGGAATCCAGCCGCTTCCACGCCCGGGTCAGGACGTGCCGGGTGCTGTTCTTGCGGCGCGCGTGGTCCGTGACGACCAGCGGGAACGAACAGCCCAGCGGCGTCTCGTCGTCGGGGCCGCTGGGCCACCGATCCACCGGCAGGTCCAGCCAGTTGCGGGGCAGCGCGAACGCGATCAGCTCGTCCGCGCCCGGCGTCAGGAACGGGAACGCCGCCTCGATCTGGCGCTGCACGTACTCCGCGAGCCCGTCCTTCGGCACGGTGTCCGAGCCGATCGGGTGCCGGCGGCCACCGCTGTACGCCGAGACCTCGACCCGGACACGGTCGTCGCCGGCGCCGCTGTGATGGAGGTCGACGAGGATGGGGGTCCATTCGGGGGGTGCGCCGACGGGGGCGAACGG
>NZ_LIRL01001352.1 GCF_001419795.1 Streptomyces niveiscabiei | reverse complement strand
GGCACGACTGCCCGCAGCTGGGTGAGGCGGGTAGAGCGGGCGCGGGTCTGTGGGAGGTAACTGGCTTGTGGGGGAATTGTTTCGGTGGGGCGTCAGTTTTGGGGTTTGTTGGGGGCGACACGAACGGGTGAAGCTGTAGGCACACGTGTCCTGTGTTGCTCGCGCCGGTACGCTCACCACCATGGCCTCACGTCCCTCCGCAGCCAAGAAGCAGCCCGCGAAGAAGGCCGCGGCACCCGCGAAGGCTCCGGCGAAGAAGGCCGCAGCGAGGAAAGCCCCGGCGAAGAAGGCGCCCGCCAGGAAGGCCGCGGCGAAGAAGGCCGCGCCCCCGAAGCCGGCGCCCAGTCCCACCGGCGGTGTCTACCGCCTCGTACGCGCCCTGTGGCTGGGGCTGGCGCATGCCGTGGGCGCGGTGTTCCGGGGGATAGGGAACGGCGCGAAGAACCTCGACCCGGCGCACCGCAAGGACGGCGTCGCGCTGCTGCTGTTCGGGCTGGCGCTGATCGTCGCGGCGGGGACCTGGGCCGATCTCAGGGGCCCGGTCGGCGACCTCGTCGAGATCCTGGTGACCGGCGCCTTCGGTCGGCTCGACCTCCTTGTACCGATCCTGCTCGCGGTGATCGCCGTACGGTTCGTGCGGCACCCGGAGAAGCCCGAGGCCAACGGCCGTATCGTCATCGGTCTGTCCGCGCTGCTGATCGGGGTGCTCGGGCAGGTGCACATCGCGTGCGGGTCGCCCGCGCGCAGTGACGGCATGCAGGCCATAAGGGACGCCGGCGGGCTCGTCGGGTGGGCGGCGGCGACGCCGCTGACCTTCACGATGACGGAAGTCCTCGCCGTACCCCTCCTGGTGCTGCTGACGGTCTTCGGGCTGCTCGTCGTCACGGCGACGCCGGTCAACGCGATCCCGCAGCGGCTGCGGCTGCTCGGCGTCAAGCTCGGTGTGCTGCATGACCCGGAAGAGGACGACGAGTTCTCCGACGACGACGAGCGGTACGACGAGCAGTGGCGCGAGGCGCTGCCCGGGCGCCCGCGCCGGCGGACGGCCGGGGGCGAGGCGTACGACCCCGAGGACGCGGAGGAGGCGGCCCTCTCGCGGCGCCGCGCGCGGCCGAGGCGCCCCGGGGTGCCCCAGCCCTCCGGGGACCGGCAGATGGACGCCGTGGACATCGCGGCGGCAGCGGCGGCGGACCTCGACGGCGCCGTCCTGCACGGCATGCCGCCCTCGCCGCTGGTCGCCGACCTCACGCAGGGCGTCAGCGTCGGGGACCGCGAGCCGACCCGGCCGACCCCTGTGCCGGCGGCGCGGCCCAAGGAGCCCAAGCAGGAGAGGCTCAAGCCGGGGATAGTGCCGGACCTGACCAAGGCCCCGCCGGAGGAGATGCGCGACCTGCCCGCGCGCGCGGAACAGCTCCAGCTCGCCGGGGACATCACGTACTCGCTGCCCTCCCTGGACCTCCTGGAGCGCGGCGGCCCCGGCAAGGCCCGCAGCGAGGCCAACGACGCCGTCGTCGCGTCCCTGACGAACGTCTTCACCGAGTTCAAGGTCGACGCCGCCGTCACCGGCTTCACGCGCGGGCCGACGGTGACGCGCTACGAGGTCGAGCTGGGCCCGGCCGTCAAGGTCGAGCGGATCACCGCGCTGACCAAGAACATCGCGTACGCCGTCGCCAGTCCCGACGTACGGATCATCAGCCCGATCCCCGGGAAGTCGGCCGTCGGGATCGAGATCCCCAACACCGACCGGGAGATGGTCAACGTCGGGGACGTGCTGCGGCTCGCGGACGCCGCCGAGGACGACCATCCGATGCTGGTGGCGCTCGGCAAGGACGTCGAGGGCGGGTACGTCATGGCGAACATGGCGAAGATGCCGCACATTCTCGTCGCCGGTGCCACCGGGTCCGGCAAGTCCTCGTGCATCAACTGTCTGATCACGTCGATCATGTGCCGGGCGACCCCCGAGGACGTCCGGATGGTGCTCGTCGACCCCAAGCGCGTCGAGCTGACCGCGTACGAGGGCATCCCGCACCTGATCACGCCGATCATCACCAACCCGAAGCGCGCCGCCGAGGCGCTCCAGTGGGTCGTACGGGAGATGGACCTGCGCTACGACGACCTCGCGGCGTTCGGGTACCGGCACATCGACGACTTCAACCAGGCGATCCGCGAGGGCAAGCTCAAGACGCCCGAGGGCAGTGAGCGGGAGCTGAAGCCGTACCCGTACCTGCTGGTGATCGTCGACGAGCTGGCCGACCTGATGATGGTCGCGCCCCGGGACGTCGAGGACTCGATCGTGCGCATCACGCAGCTCGCGCGCGCGGCGGGCATCCACCTGGTGCTCGCGACGCAGCGGCCGTCCGTCGACGTCGTCACCGGTCTGATCAAGGCCAATGTGCCCTCCCGGCTCGCGTTCGCGACGTCCTCGCTCGCAGACTCGCGGGTCATTCTCGACCAGCCCGGCGCGGAGAAGCTGATCGGCAAGGGCGACGGGCTGTTCCTGCCGATGGGTGCGAACAAGCCGGTCCGTATGCAGGGCGCGTTCGTCACCGAGGCCGAGGTCGCGGCCGTCGTGCAGCACTGCAAGGACCAGATGGCGCCGGTCTTCCGGGACGACGTCACGACCGGGACCAAGCAGAAGAAGGAGATCGACGAGGAGATCGGCGACGATCTGGATCTGCTGTGCCAGGCCGCCGAGCTGGTCGTGTCCACGCAGTTCGGGTCCACCTCGATGCTCCAGCGCAAGCTGCGGGTGGGGTTCGCGAAGGCCGGGCGGCTGATGGACCTCATGGAGTCGCGGGGGATCGTGGGGCCCAGCGAGGGGTCCAAGGCGCGGGACGTGCTGGTGAAGCCGGAGGAGCTGGACGGGGTGCTGGACGTCATCCGGGGCG
>NZ_LIRL01001351.1 GCF_001419795.1 Streptomyces niveiscabiei | reverse complement strand
CCCGTATGCCCCTTCACCTCGCTCTCTCCGCCGCCCCCTCCGCCCTCTCCGTCAACCCCCACAACTCCGCCCGCAGCTGCTCGACTTCCGCCCCGTCCAGCCCCGTCGCCGACAGCAGCGCACCCGGTACGCGCGCCGCCCTGCCCCGCAGCTCCTCGCCCCGGGCCGTGCAGGACACGAGGACCGAGCGCTCGTCCCGCGTCGACCGTTCGCGGTGGATCAGCCCGGCGCCCTCCATGCGCTTGAGCAGGGGCGACATGGTGCCGTAGTCCAGATGGAGGGTGGACGACAGATGCTTGACCGTGACCTCGCCCTGCTCCCAGAGCGTGAGGAGGACGAGGTACTGGGTGTACGTGAGCCCCAGCTCCTCCAGCAGGGGCCGGTACGCGGCCGTCACGGCACGCTGGGCGGCGTACAGGGCGAAACAGAGCTGATCGTCGAGCCGCAGCGAACCCTGAGCAGCCCCGCAGCTCACGGAACCCCGGACCCCCTCGCCGGTCACCGCCGTCTCCTGGCCCGGCACCGACCCGCTCGCCGCCGCCCCCTCGCCCCCGGCCCAGCTCTCCTCGTTCGTCACGCCCCCATTGTCGCGGAGCGCGGATCGAAGCCGAACGGCAGCTCCAGGCGGTGGGCCCGCATGAGGTCGGTGTTGGAGAGGATCTCCGGTGTGGGGCCGTCCGCGGCGATGACTCCCTCGCTGAGGATCAGGGAGCGGGGGCACAGCTCAAGGGCGTAGGGGAGGTCGTGGGTGACCATGAGGACCGTGACGTCCAACGACCGGAGGATGTCCGCGAGTTCGCGGCGGGACGCCGGGTCCAGGTTGGAGGACGGTTCGTCGAGGACCAGGATCTCCGGGGACATGGCCAGGACGGTCGCGACAGCCACTCGGCGGCGCTGGCCGAACGACAGGTGGTGCGGCGGGCGTTCCTTGAAGGCCGCCATGCCCACCTGGTCCAGCGCGGCGTCCACCACCGCCTCCAGCTCCGCGCCCTTGAGGCCCGCAGCCGCCGGGCCGAACGCGACGTCCTCGCGGACCGTCGGCATGAAGAGCTGGTCGTCGGGGTCCTGGAAGACGATGCCGACCTTGCGGCGGATCTCGGCCATGTGCCGTGTGCCGACGGGGAGTCCGGCGACGGTCACGGTCCCCGCACCCCCGGTGAGGATGCCGTTGAGGTGCAGGACGAGCGTCGTCTTGCCGGCCCCGTTCGGGCCGAGCAGCGCGACCCGTTCGCCGCGCGCGATGCTGAAGTCGACGCCGAACAGGGCCTGATGGCCGTCCGGATAGGCGAACGCGAGGCCGGAGACTTCGAGAGATGCGGTCATAGGGTCCATCCCAGCAGGCAGACGGCGAGGGCCGCGACCGGGAGGGCCAGGGCGTACGACCATTGCGCGCGCGAGGCGTCGACCTCGTCGATGACCGGCATCGACCCGGTGTACCCCCGGCTGATCATCGCGAGGTGCACCCGCTCACCCCGCTCGTAGGACCGGATGAACAACGCGCCCGCCGACTTCGCGAGCACCCCCCAGTGCCGGACCCCGCGCGCCTCGAACCCCCTCGACTCCCGCGCGATCCGCATCCGCCGCAGCTCGTCGGTGATGAGATCCCCGTACCGGATCATGAACGAGGCGATCTGTACGAGGAGTTGGGGCAGCCGGAGCCGCTGCAAGCCGAGGAGCAGCTCGCGCAACTCGGTGGTGGCGGCGAGCAGTACGGACGCGGCGACCCCCAACGTCCCCTTGGCGAGGACGTTCCACGCCCCCCAGAGCCCGTTGACGCTGAGCGACAGGCCGAGGACGTCGACGCGCTCCCCCTCCGCGACGAACGGCATCAGCACGGCGAACGCGACGAACGGCACCTCGATGAGCAGCCTCCGCAGCAGGAACCCGGCGGGCACGCGCGCGCGGTACGCGACGACCCCCAGCAGCACCCCGTACACCGCGAACGCCCACATCGCCTCGCGCGGCGTCGACACGACGACCACGACGAACGCGAAGACGGCGGCGAGCTTGGTGTGCGGAGGCAGCGCGTGGACCGGCGTGTCCCGCTTCAGGTAGAGCCGATGGGCATGCCCGGCGCCCATGTCACGAACTCCCGCTGGACGACACGGAGTTCACATCCTCGGTACGCCGCCTGCGCACCGCCCAGAAGATCCCGCTCCCGGCGACGACGGTCACCGTCACCCCGATCACCCCCGCGAGCCCGCCCGAAAGCCGCGCGTTCTGCACGTCCTTGACCCCGTAGTCCGCCAACGGCGAGTCGGCGGCGGCGTGTTCCTCGACCCGTGTGTCGAGTCCCTTGTCGGCGGCCACCTTTTCGAGGCCGTCGGGGTTCGCGGAGGCGTAGAAGCTCACCACCCCCGCCAACAGCAAGGAGGCTGCCAGTCCGCCGAGCCACAGCTTCTTCCGGGACACGGCCCCGACCGGCGACGGCGCCGGAGCGACCGCGTCCACCAGCTCCCCGCCCACCCGCAGCTTCAACGGCGCCTGGAGCCCCCGCGCCCCGTGCACGAGGTCCGGCCGCACGGCGACGACCGCGCCGACGGTGAGCGCGGTGATCGCCGCCTCCCCGATCCCGATCAGCACATGCACGCCGATCATCGCGCCCGCGACCTTGCCGATCGAGACGTCCGTGGTCCCGCCGACCGCGTACAGCAGCGTGAAGGCGGCGGCAGCGGCCGGTACGGACAGGAGCGCGGCGACGAAGGAGGCGGCGGTGACGGTACGGCGGTTCCCCAGACCCCGGGGGAGCACCTTCACCAGGCCCCGGAAGACGGCGTACGCGACGACCGTCGTCACGACCGCCATGTCCGTGATGTTGACGCCGAGCGCGGTGAGGCCGCCGTCCGCGAAGAGGATGCCCTGCATCAGGAGGACCACGGAGACGCACAGCACCCCGGTATAGGGGCCGACGAGTATCGCCGCGAGGGCGCCGCCCAGGAGGTGGCCGCTCGTCCCCGCCGCGACCGGGAAGTTCAGCATCTGCACCGCGAAGATGAACGCCGCGACCAGCCCGGCCAAGGGGGCCGTCCGTTCGTCCAGCTCCCGGCGTGCGCCGCGCAGGGACACGGCGACCGCGCCTGCCGCGACGGCGCCGGTCACGGCGGAGGTCGGGGCGTCGATGAATCCGTCAGGTACATGCACCGTCCGATGATGTGGCCTGTTGCGAACGTCTTGCAAGAGCGGTCAGTGAGCGAAATACAACAATGAACACACCCTGTCCGACTCCGTAAAACGGAAAATATGCGACATTGGTTAAAGAAGCGGTCGCACAGCTTCCGCACAGGTCACGCACCGTAAGGGGCCGTCCGATGTCGGTAGTCGAACAGCACGCACGCGCTCACATCGTCACCGACGAGGACCTGGTCGAGGAAGAACGCGAGGCCGTACCCGTAGTCCTCAGGTACGACCCCGACGACGACCCCCGCGCCGTACGCGTCGACCTCCCCGGCGCCCACCGGATGACCGTCGCCCGCACCCTCCTGGAACAGGGCCTCCGTGCCCCCGCTGGTACCGGAGAGGTACGGGTATGGCCCTGCGGCCGGGTCCAGGCGGTGGTCGAGTTCCACTCCGCGCAGGGCGTCGCAGTCGTGCAGTTCGAGTCGAAGACGCTGGCGAGGTTCCTGCGGAAGACGTACGCCTAGAGAGCCAGAGAGCTACCCCATCTTCAGCAGCGCCGCCACGATCGGCCCCGCCGTGTCCCCGCCGTGCCCGCCCGCCTGCACGACTGCGACGCCCTGCGCGGAGTGGAACTCGACCACCGCCTGGACCCGGCCGCAGGGCCATACCCGTACCTCTCCGGTACCAGCGGGGGCACGGAGGCCCTGTTCCAGGAGGGTGCGGGCGACGGTCATCCGGTGGGCGCCGGGGAGGTCGACGCGTACGGCGCGGGGGTCGTCGTCGGGGTCGTACCTGAGGACT
>NZ_LIRL01001350.1 GCF_001419795.1 Streptomyces niveiscabiei | reverse complement strand
GGCAAGGGGTGGTCATATTTACCGACCGTCACACTTAATGGGAGCCGTGCGGCGGACGGGGCTCCTCGGGCGTACGGTCGACAGCATGCGCATTGTCATCGCCGGAGGTCATGGTCAGATCGCGTTGCGGCTGGAGCGGTTGCTCGCCGCGCGCGGGGACGAGGTCGCGGGGATCGTCCGCAAGGCCGAGCAGGGGGACGCGCTACGCGCGGCCGGCGCCGAACCGGTCGTCCTGGACCTGGAGTCGGCGTCCGTCGAGGAGGTCGCCGGGGTTCTCCGGGGCGCCGACGCGGCCGTGTTCGCGGCGGGTGCGGGCCCGGGCAGCGGGGTCGCGCGCAAGGACACCGTCGACAAGGGTGCGGCGGTCCTCTTCGCCGACGCGGCCGTACGCGCGGGCGTGCGCCGGTTCCTCGTCGTGTCCTCGATGGGCGCGGACGCCGGGCACGCCGGGGACGAGATCTTCGACGCGTACCTGCGCGCGAAGGGGGCCGCCGACGCGTACGTCCAGAGCCTGAACGCCCTCGACTGGACCGTCCTGCGGCCCGGGGGCCTCACCGACGACGCCGGGACCGGGCTGGTGCGCCTGGAGGCGCGTACGGGGCGCGGCATGATCCCGCGCGACGATGTGGCCGCCGTACTCGCGGAGTTGCTGGAGACACCGGCGACTGCGGGGCTGACGCTGGAGCTGGTGGGAGGTTCCACGCCGGTGTCCGTGGCGGTGAAGTCGGTGGCGGGGAACTGACGCCGGGAACCGACGGGGCCTCAGGGTCGTTGCAGGACTGAGGGCGTGGGTCAGAACAGGGGCATCTGGCCCGGGAACTCCGGGAGCGTGAAGCCGTCCAGCGACGGCTGGGCGGCGCCGAGCTGGGCGGGGCGGCGGGAGCCGGGGCAGGACGTCAGCTCGCCGGCTTCGCGGGCGCCGGGCGGGTCGTGCCGGGCGAACCGTCCGGCGACGACAGCGATCTCGCGGCGGCACTCGGGGCAGGTTCTGCGGCGGCTGGACATGAGGTCAGTGTGCCTCAGCGGGCCACGCGGGCACGGCCTGGCGGCACGCTGCGCGGCGGCGCCGTAGGGGGTGTGATCTTCTTCATGAGCCGTCGCGGCGGCGCCAATGACGAAGGGCCCGTGACCCACTGCTTGAGTGGGTCACGGGCCCTTGCGTTCCCGTGTGGCGGCGCCAGGATTCGAACCTGGGAAGGCTGAGCCGGCAGATTTACAGTCTGCTCCCTTTGGCCGCTCGGGCACACCGCCGGGGTTTTGTCACCTGGTCGAACCGCTTTTCGGCGGTGTTTCCCGGCAACGACGTAAACAATACCCGATGGGGAGGGGTGGTCCGCCACCCGATTGAGCTGCGCCCGGAGGTGATCGGGTGGCTAGGCTTGTCCGGACGTGGCCGGGGCTGTGCCGGGACAGGCACGGGCCCCCGAGGACGCCGCCACGCACTCGACACGCCCCCCGATACAAGGAGCCACAGGACATGGCCGACTCCAGTTTCGACATCGTCTCGAAGGTCGAGCGGCAGGAGGTCGACAACGCCCTCAACCAGGCCGCCAAGGAGATCTCGCAGCGCTACGACTTCAAGGGCGTGGGCGCCTCGATCTCGTGGTCCGGCGAGAAGATCCTGATGGAGGCGAACTCCGAGGAACGGGTCAAGGCTGTCCTCGACGTCTTCCAGTCGAAGCTCATCAAGCGCGGGATCTCGCTGAAGGCGCTGGAGGCGGGTGAGCCCCAGCTCTCCGGCAAGGAGTACAAGCTCTTCGCCGAGGTCAAGGAGGGCATCTCGCAGGAGAACGCGAAGAAGGTCGCCAAGCTCATCCGCGACGAGGGCCCCAAGGGCGTCAAGGCCCAGGTGCAGGGTGACGAACTGCGCGTCAGCTCCAAGAGCCGTGACGACCTCCAGGCCGTCATCGCCCTGCTGAAGGGGCAGGACTTCGACTTCGCGCTCCAGTTCGTGAACTACCGGTAGTCCGCGGGCCGGTGGACCAGAAGGGCGGGCGCCTCGACGCCCGCCCTTCTGGTGTGTCCGGGGGTTCGGTGGGTCCGGGGTTCGCTTCCGTACGGCTCAGTCCCGTGAGTTGCCGAACAGGATGCGGTACACGATCAGCAGCACCAGCGAGCCACCGATCGCCGCCGCCCAGGTCGCGCCGTCGTAGAAGTCCTTCGTCACCGGGTGGTCGAGCCAGCGCGCCGAGATCCAGCCGCCGACGAACGCGCCCGCGACGCCGATGAGGGTCGTGCCGATGAGGCCGCCCGGGTCGCGGCCCGGCAGCAGGACCTTGGCGACGACTCCGGCCAACAGTCCCAGGATGATCCAACTGACGATGCCCATGCCCCGAACCTGCCCTTCCGCGCTGCGCGTCCGCCGTTCCGGCCGTGTGGGTCCGGTGAAAGTCGCGGGCCGGGTGGCCGGTGATGTCCACGCGTCCCGCATCCGCCGCCGCACGTGCGTTCGTTCTGTGTTGGTGTGGACGACGTCGTGCCGGTACGCGCCGGTTCCCCTGGTCATTAGGGTGCGGCCCATGACACACGCGCCGGCCCGCCCGGCCCTTCACCGGCACCCCGGCGCGAGGCCCTTGGCGGGCTGCGGGCCGGGGCGCCGAGGGGTGGCCCGTCATACGTCGGCGCATCGACACCGGGCGCGTCGAGGCGCGGCCCGTCGCACCCCGGCGCCTCGGTACTCGGCGCGGCGGCACTCGGCGCGGCGAGGCTCGGTCCGTCGCGTGTCGGCACCCGGCGCATCGCGGGGCGGTCCGTCGCCCTCCGCCCCCGGCACCTCGGCGTCCGGCGCGTCGAGGCTCGGCCTGTCTGCGGGGCCCCGGCCTCACCGCGTCTGGTCGAGGCGCGGGCCCCTGCGGGACCACTCGGAAGGCGTCGGCCCCGTCCGCGTCGGCCCCGCAGCCTCGCTCCTCGGCCGCCACCACCCCGAGGTTCCCGGCCCCTGTCACCCCAAGGCCCCTGGTC
>NZ_LIRL01000135.1 GCF_001419795.1 Streptomyces niveiscabiei | reverse complement strand
GACGGGGAAGCTGCTGCTGCGGGTCGCCGGACAGCGGCACGCCAGGTCCGCACGCGCCGGGCCGCGCGCCTCAACTCCTGGCGGTGACGGCACGTTTCGAAGAAGATCGAAGCTTTTCTCCGGGCGGGTCGGCCCATGTCACAGTGCATCGCGAAACGACCACCGTCACCGGAGGAACGATGAAGAACCTCACCAAGGCGCTGACCCTGACCGCCGCCACCGCCGCCTGCCTCGCGCTCGCGACCGGTCCGGCCTCCGCCGCCGCCATGGTCACCACCTATGAGGCCGTCAACGTCCGTGACCAACCCGACTCCCACAGCCACAAGGAGGACGTGTACCCCGCCAACTTCACGGTCCTCGGCCTGTGCTGGCAGTGGGGCGAGTCGATCACCGACAACGGCTACACCAATGACGTCTGGGTCAGCACCGGCAGAAAGGGAGACCGCTACTCGTTCTGGATCAGCGCCGTCTACCTCAAGGGCGACAAGTACGCGAACATGGTCTGGGAGGACAACTGCGGCAACCGCTGACCGTCAGGCCGCGTGCCGGGTCGCCGCGCCGATCAGCGCGTCGACCTCCGCCTCCGTCGTCGCGAAGGACGGGACGAGGCGTACGACGCCCTGTCCCCAGCGGTCGTGGTAGAAGACGAACCCGTCCGCGAGGAGTCCGTCGATGACCTGCTGGGGGAAGCGGACGAAGAGGATGTTCGCGTCGGCCGCGCCGAGGACTTCGACGCCGGGGATCGCCTTGAGGCCGTCCTGGAGGCGGGCGGCCATCGCGTTGGCGTGGGCCGCGTTGCGCAGCCAGAGGCCGTCGGTGAGGTAGGCGTCCAACTGGGCGGCCTGGAAGCGCATCTTGGCGGTGAGCTGCCCGGCGCGCTTGCCGCGGAAGGCGAGTTCGGCGGTGCGGGAGCGGTCGAAGACGACGATCGCGTCGGCCGTCATCGTGCCGTTCTTGGTCGCGCCGAAGGACAGCAGGTCGACCCCGGCCTTCCAGGTCAGCTCGGCGGGGGTGCACCCGAGGGAGGCGACGGCGCCGGCGAACCGCGCGCCGTCCATGTGCACCCGCAGCCCGGCGTCCTTGGCGATCGCCCCCAGCTCCCGTACCTCGTCGAGGGTGTAGACCGCACCGGACTCGGTGGCCTGCGTGATGCTGACGACGGACGGTTCGACGCTGTGCACGTCACCCGCCTTGTGGCGGACGGCGGCGCGCAGTTCGGCGGGGTCGATCTTGGCGTCGGGGCCGCCGAGGGGCACGAGTTTGGCGCCCGCCGTGTAGAACTCGGGCGCCCCGCACTCGTCGTTGTTGACGTGGCTCTCGCGGTGGCACAGGACGCTGCCCCAGGGCGGGGTGAGCGTGGCGAGGCCGAGCGCGTTGGCGGCGGTGCCGGTGGAGACGAACAGGACGTCGACGTCGCACTCGAAGAGGTCGGCGAGCCGGCGCCGTACGGAGGCGGAGTGGTCGTCGGCGCCGTACGGGAGAGCCGGGCCGGTGGCGGCCCGGGTCATCGCCTCGACTATCTCGGGGGAGGCGGCGGCGGTGTTGTCGCTGCTGAAGATCATGTGCGGGGCTCCTTGGCGGCGTGGATCAGGCGGCGGAGGGCGTCGAGGTAGACGTCGTGGTCGGTGACGGCGGGGACGATCTCGGCCAGGTGGGCGGTGAGGACGGGGAACGCGTCGGGGTCGAGCGCGGCCAGCGCGCGGCGGGTGGTGGCGCGGGCGGCGGCGGGGTCGCGGTGGTCGACGAAGCCGGCGCTGCCGAGGGTGAGGAGGTACAGGGACCGGTACGTCGTGATCGCCTCGGTGGGCGTCATGCCGGTGGCGAGGCTGTCGGCGAGCTGCGGTTCGGTGAGGCGCGCGAGGAGGTTCGGGCCGAGCCAGGGGCGGGTGCCGCGCAGGGCGAGGAGGCCGGGGTGGGCGACGAGGAGCCGGTAGAGGGCGGTGAACCGGGTCTCGGTCACGGTCGCCCAGTCGCCGGTGGCCTCCGGGAGGCGGGCCGCGAGGTGGTCGAGGCACAGGTCGAGGAGTCCGGCGAGGTCGGTGCAGCGGCGCTGGAGGGAGGCGAGCGAGATGTCGAGCCTGGCCGCGAGGGCCCGGAAGGTGAGCGCCTCGGGCCCGCCCTCGTCGACCAGGCGGAGGGCGGTCTCGGCGATACGGGCCGGGGTCGCGCGGTCCAGGGACGGGGAGGTGCGGGGCATGCGGGTCAGCGTACGGTACGGCGTATCGCCAGAACAAGAACACTCCGCCCCGGACGGTCTCAGCCCTCCGTGGACCGCACCCCGTTCAGGAACAGGTCCAGGAACCGGTCCCGCGTCCCCGCCGCGCTCACCCCGCGCTGGTGCGAGATGTGCGAGCTGAAGTTGGTCAGCGCGGCGGCGAAGGACTCGGCGGCGACGGAGCGGTCGAGCCCCGGCCGCAGCTCACCGCGCCGCTCGGCGTCGTAGAGCACGTCCTCCATGACCGCGAGCGGCTGGTCCACGCAGTCGCGCAGGAAGGTGGCGTACAGCTCGGGGAAGTCGGGGAACTCGAAGGAGCACCGGTAGACGATGAGCCACTGGGGGCTCTCCAGGGCCTCGGCCATCGTGTCGTACAGGATGCCGAGGTCCTGTACGAGGCTGCCGGTGCGGGGCGGGTGGACGCAGCCGGAGAGGCTGCTGAGCGCCGCGAGGACCAGGTCGTCGCGCTCCGGCCAGCGGGAGTAGAGCGTGCGCTTGGCGACCTTCGCGCGGGCGGCCACGGAGTTGGTGCGGAAGCCCGCGACGCCGGTCTCGGCGAGTTCGTCGACGGCCGCTTGGAGGATGCGTTCGTCGGCGCCGGGGTCACGGGGTCGGCCCGGTCTCGCGGCGGGCGGTGACGTGGTCGGCATGCGGGTCCCTTCCGGCGGTGCTCGGGTCCAGTCTTACAGGTGGCATGTTTCACGACCGAAACGGTTTCGTATTTATCATTGTCCGCGATAGCGTGGAGGCCGGGACACCAAGTGAGGGGACGGTGGCCATGACCGGACACCCGACGACCGCAGCGCCACGCTCACGCCGCAGCCGCATCGGCCCGGAGCGCGAGGCCGAGTTGTACGACGCCGTCCTGGACCTCCTGCGCGAGGTCGGGTACGAGGGGCTCACGATGGAGGCGGTCGCCACCCGCACCCGGTGCAGCAAGGCGACCCTCTACCGCCAGTGGGCGGGCAAGCCGGAGCTGGTCGCGAAGGCGCTGCGCCACCAGAAGCCGGTCGCGCTGGCCGACATCGACACCGGCTCCCTGCGCGGCGACTTCATGACCCTGATCGACCGCATCGACGACCACCGCATGGCCGAGGACACCGCGCTGATCCGGGGCCTGGCCTACGCGGTGCACACGCACCCGGAACTCCTGGCGGCGCTGCGCCGCCTGCTGATCGACCCCGAGGTGTCCGGCCTCGACACACTGCTCGCCCGAGCGGTCGAGCGCGGAGAGGTCCCCCCGGACACCCCCGCGCTCGACTACGTCGCGCACCTGATGGTCGGCGCGCTGGTCACCCGCCCCCTGATCGAGGGAACCCCGGCGGACGCGGACTTCCTGCGCCGGTACGTCGACTCGGCGCTGTTCCCCGCACTGGGACTGTGAAACCGGCGCGGGGCCCCGGCACCCGGCGCGAGGCCCCGGCACCGGCGCGGGGCCCCAGCCTCGTGGACTCAGCCGAGCTTCTCGTTGAGCAGCGCGGCGAGCGGCGCGGAGGACGCCGGGTTCTGCCCGGTGAGGACGTTGCGGTCGGTCACGGTGTACGGCGCCCAGGGCGCCCCGGACTCGACCCGCAGCCCCGCCTCGGTGAGCCGGTCCACCAGCAGCCACTTCGCCTTCTCGGCGAACCCGCCGATGCGCTCCTCCTCGTTGGTGAAGGCGGCGACCCGGTACCCGGCGAACGCGTTCGTGCCGTCGTCCTGCACGGCCGCGAGCAGCGCCGCCGGACCGTGGCAGACGACGGCGACGGGCATTCCGGAGCCGACCGCGCGGGTGAGCAGCGCACCCGAGTCGGTGTCGACGGCGAGGTCCTCCATCGGACCGTGCCCGCCGGGGACGTACACGGCGTCGTAGTCCTCCAGCGTCACGTCGGTGAGGGCGATGGGCTCGCGCAGGCCGGTCGCCTTCTCCAGGGCGGCCTTGATCTCGTCGGAGTCGAGGCTGTTGGCGTCGACCGGGGAGATCGCGCCGCCGGGGGTGGCGACGGTGATCTCGTGGCCGGCGGCCTGGAACGCCTCGTAGGGGACGACCGCTTCCTCGGCCCAGAAGCCGGTGGGGTGGGTCGTGCCGTCGGCCAGGGTCCAGTGGTCGGCGGCGGTCATCAGGAACAGGATCTTCGCCATGGTGTGCTCCTCGGTGCGGGGGATGTACCGACGAGACTAGTTGCAATCACCACCGATGTACCAATGGAGCCGCTCATCCGCGCGCGTTGCGGCACATGTCCTCCGTCAGCGGGCGTCCGGTCGGCCAGGCGATCGCCTGGAACGCCAGGGTCCCCTTCCCGGCCTTCCCGGCGGCCGGCGGGACGAGCCGGACGACGGCGACCGCCTTGTCGTACGGCGTCCCGTCGCTCTTCAGGCAGATCCAGCCGCTCGCGCCCTCCACCTTGGACTGGCCGCGCAGCCGCCGCCAGGTCTCCTTGATGTCGGCGAGCGCCGGGACCGTGCCCTTCTCGTCGACGCGGTCGGCGATGCCGGTGACGGCGGTGGTGGCCGCGTCGAACATGGTGATCGTGCGGCCGTCGGTGAGGTCGACGGTCCCGATCCGCGTCTGCCCGCCGATGAGGCCGGTGAGTTTCGCGAGGTCGTCGGGGGAGCCGCCGGTCGCGGGGCGGCCCTTGGTGCCGGCCTTCCACGCGTCGGGGTGGGTGATGGTCGCGTACTCGACGGTCAGGCCCGCGCCCCGGGTGAAGGCGCCCCAGTCGAGGTTCGGGTCGAGGGTGATCGTCGAGGCGCCGGAGACGGTGACGACGCGGATCGGGCGTTCGCGGCAGCCCCGGTCGCCGAGGGCCCTGATGAGGTTGGCGAGGGCGGGGGGCCGGCCGGCGAAGTAGACGGTGGTGGCCTTCGAGTCACAGACGTTGCCGACCATCTGCCGGAAGTCGCGGTAGAGCACCTTCTCCGCGTCGTACGTCTCGGGGCCGCCCGCCGCGCCCTTGGTGACCTCCTGGAACGCGTCGCGCAGGGACCGGGAGTACAGGTCGTCGCTGTTCTCGTCCTGGATCAGGAAGGTCCGGGACCGGTCGCCGCCGAGGTAGTGGCTGAGGGCCTGGGCCTGGTCGCGGTTGGAGGGGACGACCTTGACGAGGCCGGGGTAGCGGTCGGCGCCGTCGTTCGCGAGGTCGGTCGCGGTGATCGGGCCGCCGACCACGGGGATGCCCTTGTCCCTGGTCAAGTAGCCGATGGTGTCGGCGTTCTGACGGACACTCAGGTTGAAGCCGAAGACGACCCGCAGCCGGTCGTCCGTACGGGTCATCTCCCCCAGCCAGTCGGCGACTTGTCTGCCGTGGTCCATGGCGCGCCCGGGGTTTGCGAGGACGAGGCGGATGCCGATGTCGGAGTCGTCGACCTTGTTGGCCCGGTACTGGGCGAGGTAGGCGCCCTGCACCTCGCGCAGGATCTGGTCCCGGTCGGCCCTGCTGTCGGCGGCCGGGGTCATGGGGATCATCAACGCGACGGTGGCGTACGGTTTCTGACCGTCCGTCACCTCGTCGTTGAGGTCCTTGATGGCCTTCGACACCTGGTCCAGCTCGGCGATGTAGACGTGGCCGCCGTCGCTGACGCCGACGCACTGCCCGTCCTCCTTCACGAGCCGCTGGTTGCCGCTCTGGCAGTAGTCGGGGAGCCCCACGGCCCACACGGCCACGGCGACCGCGCCGAACCCGAGCAGCGCGCACGCCCCGAGGAGGACGCCGCGCACGACGGGCACGAAGTGGGCCCGCAGCACCAGCCAGACGCCGGCGCCGAGGGCGAGGAGGAGGACGATCGGCCCGCCGATCAGTACCGGCGTCGGCCAGAACTCGGGTGCCACGTCAGTGTTCCCTTCTGGCGGTGGGCAGTTCGGGGACGCGCCGCCCCTGGGCGAGCAGGACGGGCCAGCGGCGGGCGGCGTCGGCGGTGGCGAGTTCCTGGTCCTCGTAGGCCACGTCGAAGCCGTTGAGCAGTTGCCTCAGCCGGTTGTCGGGGCTCTCCGGGTCGTCCGTGTAGAGGGAGGAGAGCGTCGAGACCCCCCACAGCAGGTCCAGGAGGCGGCCGATCGCGCGGTGGCGGTCGTCGTGGCGCGGTCGCTCGGGGTGGGAGCCGCACGCCGTGCAGAGCGCGGCCGGCTGCGGGCGCCCGCCGCCGTACCCGTCGGGCGGGTGCGGGGCCGCGCACACGGTCTGCACGGTGGCCAGCCAGCCGAGCCGGCCGGTGTCACCGAACGCCGTGTGCAGTCCGGCGACGGCCTCCTCGCGGCGGCCGAGGGCCAGGGTGTGGTGCAGGTGGGGCGCGCTGCCGGGCTCGTACCGGTCGCGGGCGGCGGTGTGCAGCGCGGTCCAGCGGGCGGCGCCCGCCTCGGTGCGCAGGTGGTGCAGGAGGAGTTCGCGCAGGGTGCGGTCGCCGATCGCCGGGTGCGCGGCGTCCGGCCAGGCCGCGCGGTACCAGTGGTCCTCCTTGAGGAGGTCGCGGACGCGGTGGTACTGGTCGGGGTCGTGCCCCGGCAGGTGCGGTACGTCCTCCGGGCGCAGCGCCACCGCCCACAGCAGGAGGGCGTCGATCAGGTCGCGGTCGGGGACGAGGTAGCGCAGCAGCGCGGCGGTGACGGTGCCGTCCTGGTCGGTGCCCGCCGGGGGCAGGCTCAGCAGGGCGGGGCCCAGCTCCTGGGGTCCGGCGCGCAGGAGCGTGGCGCGGCGTCCGGTGCGCAGGCTCTCGCGGGCGGCCTCGATCAGCGGGTGCGCGCAGCCGGCCCGGCCGGCGCCGATCTGCTCGACGAGGTTGGGCAGTCCGCGCGGGCAGGGGGTGCCCAGGGCGGTGGCGATGCTGTCGGCGCCGAGGGCCGGCGCCTGGAGCCACACCTGCCAGGCGTCGCGGGCGTCGCTGCGGGGGCTGTGCCAGATGAGGGTGCCGAACTGCGGGACGCTCAGCGGGTGGGGGTGCTTGGGGCCGGCCGGCCGGGGCCGGGCGGCGAGCCGGGTGGCGACGATCACCGGGCGGGTAACCTGCTCGCCCCGCGCGTTCTCGGGGCCCGCCGCTCTCGCGTAGGCGGTCAGCAGGAGGTCCAGGAGACGGCTGCCGGTGGGGGTGTGCGTGTTGTCGAGGAGGATCAGCGGCAGGGGTCTCACCCGCCAGTGTCTTCGCCGGTAGTGGGCGTCGATGTCGGCGAGGAAGGCGGCGCTGAGGCGGCTCTCCAGGTCGCGGCGGGCCTGCGCGGGGACCTGGAGGCGCAGGCTCAGGAACACCCAGTCGAGGAGTTTCCTGATGCCGGAGCCCGGGATGGCGAGGAGTTCCTCGTCCCACCACTTCAGGGCCGCCTGGTCGAGCTTGGCGCCGCCGCGCTCCCCCGCCTGCCCGATGATCCGCTGGAGGAGTTCCTCGACCGGGCCGAGTCCCGGCGCGAACGACGTGACCAGGGGGATCGCCGCCGACACCCACGCGGCCAGCGTGTCCCACATGGGGCGTTCGCCGGCCAGGGCCTCCTCCAGGGCGCGCAGCCGGTGTTCGAGGCGCTGGAGGTCCGCGAGCGCGGGGCCGTCCGGGTGGCCGGTGTGCTCGGTGTCGAGGGGTTCATACAGGGTGGTGGCCGCCATCAGGCCGTAGGTGAAGCGGGGGAAGTCGACGCGGCCGAACTTCGGTACGTCCACGTTGAGTTCGCGCACCAGCCAGCCGAGCGCCGCGAGCGGGCGGGAGGTCAGGGGGCTGGCCTGGTCG
>NZ_LIRL01001349.1 GCF_001419795.1 Streptomyces niveiscabiei | reverse complement strand
GGGTGCGGGGGCGGCTGGTGGGGCTGGTGCCGCAGAGTCCGGCCGCGCATCTGACGCCCGTTCGGACCGTGCGGTCCCAACTCGCGGAGACCATACGGGCGTTGACGGGGTCCAAGGATGCCGGCGCCGTCGAGCGGGCCGCCCGGCGGGCCGCNNCGCACGAGCTGTCCGGCGGGCTCGCCCAACGGGCCGCCACCGCCCTCGCGTTGGTCGGCGAGGCGCCGTTGCTGCTGGCCGACGAGCCGACGACGGGGCTCGACCGGGACCTGGTGGACCACACGGTCGACGAGCTGCGCCGGCACGTGGACGCGGAGGAGGGCCGGGCGCTGCTGATGATCACGCACGATCTGGCGGCGGCGGAGCGTATCGCGGACCGGGTGGCCGTGATGTACGCGGGCCGGATCGTCGAACTCGCCGACGCGGCCAGCTTCTTCGGTGACCCCGGCCCCCGCCACCCGTACAGCCGGGGCCTCCTCGACGCGCTCCCCGACCGCGCGTTCCTGCCCATCCCCGGCCTGCCCCCGGAGCTCGGCGCGCTCCCCGAGGGCTGCGCGTTCGCGCCCCGCTGCCCGCGCGCGACCCCGGCCTGCACGGCTCTGCCGCCGACGACCGACGGGACCGCCTGTCACCACCCGCACCTCATGGAGGACCTCCGTGCTTGAACTGCGCGCCATCACCGCCGGGTACGACAGGAAGTCCCCGGCGGTGCGGGGCGTGTCGCTGACGGTGGCGCCCGGCGAGTCCGTCGGCCTCCTCGGTCCGAGCGGCTGCGGGAAGTCGACGCTGGCGAAGGTTGCGGCCCTGCTGCACCGCCCCGACGCGGGCACGCTCACCCTCGACGGGGCGCACGTCCACCGCTGGCGGCACCGCGCGCCGAGGGCCCAGCGCACCGCTGTGGGCGTCGTGTTCCAGCAGCCCCGGCTCTCGGCGGACCCGCACCTGTCGCTCGCGGACCTGATCGCCGAGCCCCTGCGCGCGAACGGCCGGCCGCCGCGCGTCGACACCCTCGCCGCGTCCGTCGGCCTCACCCCCGACCTGCTCACCCGGCGCCCCCACGAGGTCAGCGACGGCCAGCTGCAACGCGCCTGCCTGGCCCGCGCGTTGTCCCTGCGGCCCCGCTGGCTGATCTGCGACGAGATGACGGCGATGCTGGACGCGTCGACGACGGCCGCGCTGGTGCGGGCCGTCGAGGAGTACCGGGCGGACAGCGGGGCGGGGCTGCTGGCGGTGGGGCACGACCGGGTGCTGCTGCGGCGGTGGTGCGAGCGGCTCGTCCACTGGGACGAGATCAGTGGATGATCGGCAGATACGACTGTCGGCCCCCCCCTCGCGCCGTCCCCTCACCCACGAGACGACCAGTTCAAGCCATTCGACCGCCGCGACCGCGCAAGGGGGGACAACCCCCGGGCGAGTCCCCCTACGCTGACCCCGGATCGCTGCGAGGCCCGGGGAGAAACACCTTGTACAGCATCATCGTGATCCCTCCGCCGACCCCGGAGGACGATCGACCCAGCACCCGCTTCCAGCTCGCCCCCGGCGAACGGCTCACCTTCGGCCGTTCCGCGCGCGAGAACACCCTGGAGATCCCGCACGAGGGGGTCTCCCGTACGGCAGGTGAGATCACCGCGCACGGCGCCTACTGGCGGCTCAGCAACCACAGCCGGTCCCAGACGTACGTCGTGGAGAACCCGGAGGGCGCGGGCGAGCACGTCAAGGTGGGCCCGGGGCGGCTGGACGCGCCGATCCCCTTCGAGTTCTCCCGGATCGTGCTCCCGGCGGCCGGCGACCTGCTGCCGATCGAGGTGTGGGCGCCGCGCCACGACTACCGCGACCGCTCGGCGGGCCCGTCCGGCGCGACGACCGCCCCCGCGTTCTGCGTCGACCGCTCGAAGCGCTACTTCGCCGTCCTGGCCGCCCTGTGCGAGCCCCGGCTGCGCGGCGCGCCCCACGCCCCGCTGCCGACGGTCGACCAGGTCGTCGAGCGGCTGCGCCCCGGCTGGCCCGCCGCGTCCCGCACGTCGGTGCAGTGGAACATCGACTACCTGGCCGTGAAGCTGCGCCTCAAACCCGGCCCCGACACGGCCGACCCGGGCCCGCGCATGAACGGCAAGAAGGAGTCCCTGGTCTCCCTGGCGCTCCGCTTCGACCTCGTGCGGGAGGACGACCTGACCGTGCTGACGGGCGGCGTCGCGGGGGAACGGTGATGCCGGAGCCGTACGCGGTGACCGTGCCCAAGGGGTACCGGGTCGGCGTCTGGGAGGTACGGGAGCCGATCGCGACGGGCTCGTTCGGCAGCGTGTACGCGGCGCGGCGCGTGGACGCCGTACCGGGCGAGGACCTGCCCCGCACGGCCGCCCTCAAGTTCCTGCCCACCGGCACCCGTACCCCC
>NZ_LIRL01001348.1 GCF_001419795.1 Streptomyces niveiscabiei | reverse complement strand
GCGCAGCAACGGCGGCGGATGCCCCGCCCGCGCCATCACGACCCGCCCCCGCCCGGGATCGAGCCGCAGATACAGGCAGCTCGCGAACAGCTCGGCCCCGAGATCCAGCAGCAGCCGGTTGGTCCCCCGCATCACCTCACCGGGCTCCTGCCCGACGGTCGTGTACGCCCGTACGGCCGTCCTGAGCTGCCCCATCAGCCCCGCCGCCGTCACGTTGTGCCCCTGCACGTCCCCGATGACGGCCGCCGCGTACGGCTTGGAGGGCACCAGGTCGTAGAAGTCGCCGCCGATCTCCATGCCCTGGGTCGCCGGCAGATAGCGGGCGGTCGCGCACAGCCCCGGCAGCTCCGGCAGCGAGTGGGGCAGGAGCGCGGCCTGCAAGCCGTGCGCGAGCCGGTTCTTCGCGTCGTACAGCAGCGCCCGGTCCAGGGCCTGCGCGATCAGCCCCGCCAGGCTCGTGAGGACGGCCCGCTCGTGGGTCGGGAAGTCGTGCGGCTCGGCGTACGCGAGGACGCACGCGCCGACCGGGCGGCCGGAGGCGATCAGCGGCAGGTAGGCCCAGGCCGCGAAGCCGTCCGGGGTCGCGTGCCGGTCCGGGTAGAGGTGTTCGAGCTGCCGCCGGGACGCGAAGAACGCGGGCAGGCCCGTCGCCAGCGCGTGCGTGCCGGGCGTGCGGTCGGTGAGCGGGAGACCGTCCCAGCGCTCCACGGTCGCCGGGTCCGGATACCCGTGCTGCCCCAGCACGTGCAGCCGCCCCGCCTGCGACCCCAGCAGCACGAGCGCCTGACACCCCACGGCCGGCAAGATCTCCCGCGCGACGAGCCGTACGACGTCGGCGACGCTCACCGTCTCCGTCAGCGCGCCCGACAGACTCAGCGCCTGCGAGAGCGTGACCAGCGGAGGGGACTGAGCGCTCGGCGCCCCGGCCTCGGCGCGGGCCCGCCCGATCCGTACGCTCAGCCCGTCCGTCCCCGGGTACAGCCGGAACGACAGCCACTCCGAGGGCGGCTTCAGCGCCACGAACGACGTCGGGATCTGGCCGATCAGCGCGGCCCGGTACCGCTCCTCGTACCCCGGGTCGTCCAGCCACGGCACCGACGCCCACAGCCGGGTCCCCGTCAGCCGGGCGACCGGCACGCCGAGCAGCCGCGCGGCGGCGGCGTTCGCGAAGTCGACGCGTCCGTGCAGGTCCAGCGAGCACAGGCCGTACGGCAGCCGGGCCACCAGCCGCGCGGCCTCCGGCGCCGTATCCGTCCCCACCTCGACGACGTCCCGCTCCGCGCCGACCGCGTCCGACCGCTCCAGGCGCAGCGCGAGCCGCCGGCAGCCGCCGGTGAGCCGGCGGCGCTCCTCCTCGGACAGCTCGGCGGGGCGCCCGCCGGGCCAGGTCACGAAGACGGCGCCGTACACCGTCGACGGCGTCGCCACCGGCAGGGCCGCGAGCGCGAAGGGGTACGGCAGGACGACCGCGATCCGCGGGAAGCGGCGGGCCATCTCCTCCTCGCCGCTCACCCACACGAGCCGCCGGTCGCGCACCGCCTCGGCGACCGGCAGGGGCGCGCTCAGCCCGACCCGCTCCCAGGGCGCGGCGAAGGCGCGGGGCAGCCCCGCCATCACCGCCATCTCCAGGACGGGCTCCTCTTCCGACAGCAGGTACACGGCCCCCGAGAGGGCGCCCACGGCGTCCATCATCGAGGTCAGCCCCTGCGACAGCGGCGGCCCCGCGGCCGGCGGCACCTCCACCACGACCACCTCCTCGCCCGGCGGTGCGGTCGGGAACAAATCTCTCCCGATACGGCGCGGAGCGCACGGCGAGGAAGCGGGGCAGGGGCGTAGGAGGGGGCGAGAGCGGGGGC
>NZ_LIRL01001347.1 GCF_001419795.1 Streptomyces niveiscabiei | reverse complement strand
CCCCCGCCGAGGCCACAGCACCCGCGCCTCGATCCCATACCGGCAGGCAACGTCGAAGTTCGCGGCGGCAGCCTCGAAGGGCAACCGCGTCCACACGGGCCGGGACTCCTCGGCAAGGGCCCGCACGACGCCGTAGTAGAACGCGGCGTTGGCGAGCACATCGGTGATGGTGGGCCCGGCAGGCAGCACCCGATTCTCGACGCGCAGATGAGGAACCCCGTCGGCAACCCCGTAGACGGGCCGGTTCCACCGGTAGACGGTCCCGTTGTGCAGAACGAGTTCGGCGAGCTTGGGCGTCCCCCCAGCCGCGATGACCCCAAGCGGCTCCTCCTCGTCACAGATCGGAAGAAGCGCCGGAAAGAACCGGAGATTCTCCTCGAACAGCTCGTACGCGGAGGAGACCCACCGCTCCCCGAACCAGGTCCGGGGCCGCACCCCTTGGGCCTGAAGCTCGGGCGGCCGGGTGTCGGTGGACTGGAGGAAGAGCGGAGGCCGCGACTCCCGCCACAACTCCCGCCCGAAGAGGAACGGCGAGTTCGCCCCGACGGCGACCTGAACGGCGGCAACGGCCTGCGCGGCGTTCCAGACATCGGCGAACCGCCCGGGCGTGACCTGGAGATGGAGCTGTACGGAGGTGCAGGCGGCCTCGGGGGTGATGGACTTGGCGGTGCAGGAGAGCCGCTCGACCCCGTCGATGTCGAGGGTGAAGTCCTCCCCACGAGCGGCGACGATCTGATCGTTGAGGAGGGCGTACCGGTCGACCTCGGAGAGGTTCGCGGAGACGAGGTCCTCGGCCCCGAGGGTAGGCAGAATCCCGATCATCACGATTCCGGCGTCGACTTCCCGGGCCTTACGGTGCGCATATGCCAGGGAGGTACGGAGTTCCTCGGCGAGCTGGTCAAATACCCGCCCGCCGAGCCGGTGCGGAGCTATGTTGACCTCCAGATTGAACCTGGCGAGTTCTGTTTGGAAATCACGGCTCGCGATACGTTCGAGTACCTGCCCGTTCAACATTCTCGGCGCACCGTCGGCACCCGCGAGATTCAGTTCGATCTCCAGCCCCATGAGGTTCTTGGGGCGGTCGAAGCGCTGTTCGGCCAGCAGTCGCTCCAGCCCCGCGAGGCACTGCCGGAGCTTGTCGCGGTAGTGCTGTCGATCGGACAGGTCGAACGCGCCAGCCACGACCTTCTCGCCCATACGAAGCGTCCCTCCTCGGCTGGCGGCCCGGTTTCCCGGCCGCCGGGGGTCGTCCCGGGTCCGGAAGGATGATGCCCAGCGGAACGATCGATAACGCCCCCGGCGCCGTCCGGGGCCCGCTAGGCTGGGCCCAGCCCCTCGTAAGCACCCCATAAGTGACCGGCGACACATTCGACGAAGCGTGGCGCGGAACTCTTTTTCCGGAACTCGGCTGCTCGTGAAAAACACCGACGGAAATACGCCGTCCGCAGGGCGGAGACTTTCCCAGGTGGACGCCGGTGAGGGTGCTGTGAATCGGGATGATTCAGTCGTATCGCCGACCGAATAGATACTTGCGACGGGGAAAGGGGTCGGCTAGCCGAAACCCACTCCGAACACCCGTCGTATAAACTCCGCGACAGGCGGAGAAGGCGGGAACCCGGCCGAAGGAACTGCCGTTCAGGCCGCGGACGACAGATCGCACGCACCCCGGTACACCGGCCACGGCACTGCCTCTCCGACCGCACCGCCCCGAATCCGAGAGCTGACAGCGCCGTCCGCCCCCGCCCTCGCGTCCCCCTTGCCTGTCGAATGAGAGGCGACCCACCATGCCGCTGCATGTCCCCCCGGCACCCGCGCCCGCCCTGCGCTCCGTCCTCACCGCCCTCGGCTCCCCGACGGCCGTCCGTGAGGCCCGTACCCCGTCCCTGAGGACCGCCGAGGGTCAGGCGGTGCCCGAACTCCCGCTCCCGCTGCACGTGCTGGACCGGATCAGCGCCGAGGGCGTGCCCGAGACCCGGCTGGCCGGCTGGCGGTTCCTGATCCGCTGCCAGGACCGGGCCGTGGCCGCCGCGGAGACCCGCCTCACGGCGGACGGCTGGACGTTCTCGCACTTCTTCGAGGGCCCGTACATCGACTCGACGGAACGGGCCCTGCGCCAGGCGGAGTCCACCGAACTCGCCGTCCAGGCACGCCTGTTGTCCGTCCCCGGCCTGTACATGCTGACGCTCTGGCTGCACGGCGACTGCGCGTCCGACGGCACGACCGGGCACCCCGCTCCGGCGGACGTCCTGATCCCGCTGGCCCCGGCCCCGCCCGGCATCGCGGCCCACCGCCCGCACCGGGTCGCGGAGTTGCTCCCGGCGCTCACCCACCGGGTCACGCCGGCGCCCCTGTTGAGCTCCCCGGCGTGACGTCATCCTGCCGGACTAGCCCGTTGTGACCAGCCTGAACCATCCGAAGTGACCGGGCGGCGGGACTGAACCGCCCGTGCGAGTGACGCGTCATGAACCTGTGAGTAGCGGTACCGCGAAATCCCTGCGGATCCACGCCCGTAGAGCAACACTGGGTTCCGACCGACTTATCACAACGGGGGCGGCCATGAACGACGCTTCGCGCCGCGAGAACGACATGACACACGATCCACACATCGCACCGGTCACTTCATCCGTCACGACAGAGCGAAAGATCCCTTCCATGTGCCAGCACCAGCCACCGTGTCCGCCAGCCGACTCCACCGCCCGGGACTGCGCCCGCCTGGTGGCGCACCACCCGGAACAAGGCTGGAGCCTGCTGTGCAACGGCGTCCTGCTGTTCGAGGACACCGGTGAGCTGCTGCCGGACGGCAGCGTGATCGACCCGCACCGCCCGCTGGGCCCGGGCCGGATCGTGGCGGTGGCCTGAGAACAGAGCAGCGGACCAGGGCACGCCCAGGGCCGGCGACACACCCGTGTCCCGGCCCTGACACATGCCCACGCCCACTTCTCGCCCCTCCCCGCCCAAAACCCCTCCCCTCTCCGCCGTTTTTCCGGAAGACTCCTGGAAGTTTCGGCTCGGGTACCGGAAGCAGAGGCGGGCACATGGCACCACAGGACACCGAGGCACAGCACACCGAGGCGCACGGCGCCGAAGCACACGGCCTCGAAGCGCACGGCCTCGATGGGCACGACTTCGATGGGCACACCCCCGCAGCACAACCCGCCGCCCCACCCCACAC
>NZ_LIRL01001346.1 GCF_001419795.1 Streptomyces niveiscabiei | reverse complement strand
GTACGGGGTGCCGCCCGGTACTCCCCCGGCGGCACCCCGTACCGCCCCCTGAACGCCCGGCTGAAGTGGAACGCGCTCGCGAACCCCGAAGCCGCAGCGACCCGTTCGGCCGTCAGCCCCGTGCTCTCCAGCAGCCGTGCCGCATGCCGCAGCCGGGCCTCCCGCAGGGCCCGCATCGGTGACATCCCGAGCTGCTCGGTGAACAGGTGCGCGAACCGGGACGGCGACAGGGCGACGGCCTCGGCGAGCGAGGCGACGGTGTGCGGGGCCCCGGGGTCGGCGGCGATCAGGGTCTGGGCCCGCCGGATCCGCTCATCGGCGCCCGGCGGTACGGGACTCGGCGGGGCGGCTGCCAGCAGAACCGCCTCCTCCAGTGCGCACAGGGCGAGTTCACGTGCGACGGCGCTGTGTGCGACGGCCACCTCCTCGGCCGGCCTGACGGGTTCCCCGCCGGTCCAGCGGGCGTCGTCGAGCATCCGCCGGAACGCCGACTCGACGCGCCCGCGCAGCACTTCGGGCACGGGTCCCGTCGTATGGACGCCGTCGCCGGCGTCGTACGGCCTGATCCAGGGCAGCCAGGACGGTCTCACCTGGCAGTGGGCCCACCAGAACCGCCAGGCGGGGGCGCCGGGCCTAACGGCGTAGCGCTGCGGGACGCCGGGGGCGAGCAGGACGAAGTCACCGGTGGCCACGGGGAGTTCGGTGCGGCCCTGGCCGATCAGGCCCGCGCCCCCGGTGGTCCACAGGATCAGCCAACTGTCCGACCCGGAGGGCCGGTTGACCGCGTACCCCGCCGCCTGGTCGAACCGCCCGACCACCACGAGCCCCGGCGGCGGCGACGGGTCCGCAGCAGTCCCGGTCAATCCCTCAGCACGCACGGGCATCCTCCTCCGGCGTTCTCCGGCCTAGTTTCCTGTGCCATGACAGTCACAGGCATTCTGGACCGGTTCCAGCAGGACGGCTACGCGGTCGTGCGGGGTCTCTTCTCCTACGACGAGGTCGAGCGCGTCCGTGCGGAGTTCGCGGCGTTGCAGGCGGCGGGGCGGGAGGTGCCGGGGCACTTCCGGCCGCGCGCCGGGGACGATCCGCTGGACGCGTATCCGCGGGTGATGCAGCCGCACGAGATCAACGAGGTCGCCCGGGAGATGCTGCTGGACGCCCGACTGCGGGGCGTGCTGGAGGAGTTGCTCGGCGAGGAGGTGCTCGCGGCGCAGAGCATGTTCTACTTCAAGCCGCCGGGCGCGCGGGGCCAGGCGCTGCACCAGGACAACTTCTATCTGCGGGTCGAGCCGGGGACGTGCGTCGCCGCGTGGGTCGCCTGCGACGACATCGACCGGGACAACGGCGGGCTCGAAGTCGTCCCCGGCACCCACCTGTTGGACCTGTTCTGCCCCGAGGAGGCCGACGAGTCGGTGTCGTTCGCGCGCGAGTACGTCGCGCCGCCGCCCGGCCTGTCCGCCGTACCCGTCGACATGGCGCCCGGTGACGTCCTGTTCTTCAACGGCAGTCTGGTGCACGGGTCGCAGCCGAACCGGACCGCCGAGCGGTTCCGGCGGTCGTTCATCGGGCACTACGTGGGGCGCTCGACCGAGCGGATCGGGGCGTACTACCGGACGATCGAGATGGACGGGGAGCGGGTGGTCCTGGCGGAGAGCGAGGGGGCGGGTCCCTGCGGCACGGAGTTCGCGGCGCAGGGACCCCACTAGCTCAGTGACCGGCGATGGGGTGCGGGCTGTAGGGGTACGCCAGCTCCGCCAACTCCTTGTCCGTCAGCTCCAGTTCGACGGCGGCCACGGCGTCCTCCAGGTGCTTCGGTTTGGACGCGCCGACGATCGGGGCGGTGACCGTGTCCTGGTGGAGGAGCCAGGCGAGGGCGACCTGGGCGCGGGGGACGCCCCGCGCCTCGGCGATCCGGGTCACCGCCTCGACGATCGCGCGGTCGCCGTCCTGGTAGAGGGTGGCGCCGAAGGAGTCGGTGGCGCTGCGCTCGGTCGCGGCGTCCCAGTCGCGGGTGAGGCGGCCCCGGGCGAGCGGGCTCCACGGGATGACGCCCACGCCCTGGTCGGCGCAGAGCGGGAGCATCTCGCGCTCCTCCTCGCGGTAGATCAGGTTGTAGTGGTTCTGCATCGACACGAAGCGTGTCCAGCCGCCCCGCTCGGCCGCGTACTGCATCTTCGCGAACTGCCACGCGTACATCGAACTCGCCCCGATGTAGCGGGCCTTGCCCGCCTTCACCACGTCGTGCAGCGCCTCCATCGTCTCCTCGACCGGGGTGTGCGGGTCGAAGCGGTGGATCTGGTAGAGGTCGACGTAGTCGGTGCCGAGGCGGGACAGGCTGTGGTCGATCTCGGTGAGGATCGCCTTGCGGGAGAGGCCGCCGCCGTTGGGCCCCGGGCGCATCCGGCCGTGCACCTTCGTGGCGAGGACGATCTCGTCGCGGACCGCGAAGTCCGCGAGCGCCTTGCCGACGATCTCCTCGCTGGTGCCGTCGGAGTAGACGTTCGCGGTGTCGAAGAAGTTGATCCCGGCGTCCAGGGCCTGCCGGATCAGCGGGCGGGACGCCTCCTCGTCGAGGGTCCACTCGTGCGTGCCGCGGTCCGGGAGGCCGTACGTCATGCAGCCGAGACAGATCCGGGAGACGTCCAGGCCGGTCGAACCGAGCTTCACGTACTGCATCGTTGCTGCTCCTGCCGTCGGAAGGGGTGACAGAGGGGAGCGTACGTCGGCCTCGTCGCCGCTTCGCAAGGCATTTCAGGTGACGGCCCGGCGTGGGAGCGGCACAGGGCCCAAGGGGCGTGCGCATCCTCGGTCCGGCGACCGGCACCGGGCCGGTCCCGCGAGGTACGGGAGGCCGCGGTGCGGGTACGGCGGACGGGGTTCGGGGTGCTGGCGGCGGGGGCGCTGCTGTTGCCGGGCATGTGGGGCGGCGGCGGCCTGGGGGCAGGGCCCGCAGACACGTACGGCGCCGACGGCGTACGAGGCCCGGAC
>NZ_LIRL01001345.1 GCF_001419795.1 Streptomyces niveiscabiei | reverse complement strand
GGGCGGCCTCGGGCGGGGGCTGCGCGTGGTGGGCGCGGCGCCGGAACGCGTCGACGAGGCGGCGGGCCGCGATCGTCCACAGCCAGCCGACGGCGCTCCCGCCGGCCGCGGTCCCGACGAAGGCGCCGGCCGCGCGCCACACCGCGAGGTACGTCTCCTGCATGACCTCGGCGACGATCTGCTCGTCGGCGCAGCGCCTGCGCAGCCGTACGGCCATCCAGGGCGAGGTGCGCCGGTACAGCTCCTCGAACGCGGCCCGGTCGCCGCGGGCGATCCGTCGGACGAGGTGTTCCTCGTCGAGTTCGCCGGGTGGTTCTCCTCGTGCTCTCACACCCCCAAGACGTGGGGCGGGGGCGTCAGGTTTTCCTCAGAGGGTGATCCGCGTCACATGTGGCGCGTGCGACCGTACGCCGGCCGGATACCCCGGCCGGCGTACGGGTCTGCTCAGGAGATGCGGGAGACGAAACGATACGTCCCGGAGCCCGCCCGATAGACGGCCCGGTCCCCCTCGATGCCCTGGAGAACCGCTCCCCCGCTAGCAGCGGGCGGGGCGCCGCCGCCGGTCGGGACGCGGATCTCGGCGCTGGTGTTGGGCGGGATGACGACCGTGAGGCGGAAGACGCCGCCTTCGCGCGTCCACTCGGTGGTGACCTCGCCGTAGGGGCTGCGGTAGCGGCCGGCGGCCTCGGTGAGGTCGCCGACCGGGCGGGGGTCGATGACGAGGTCGCGGTAGGCGACGGAGGTGTCGCTCTGCCGGATGCCCGCGAGGGCGCTGTGGAACCACTCGTCGATCTGGAGGAGGATCATGTGGTTCTTCGAGTTGAGCAGGTCCCACTGTTCGGGGACGGTGGTCAGGCCCTGGGGGTTGGCGGTGGTGGGGGCCATGAAGTAGCCGTAGCTGGGGCGGGTGTTCTCCTGGAGGACTCGCCACAGGAGGTCGTCGCGGCCCCCGGCGATGAGGGACCGGATCACCGGGGACAGGCCGATCGTCCCGGCGCCGAGGTGGGGGCCGCCGCCGAAGGGGTGGAAGCCTTCCACGAGTTCGGCCAGCGCGTCGAGGACGCGCCCGCGTTCCCCGTCGGGGACGAGCCCTTCGTCGAGGGCGAGGCCCTGGGCGGCCTGGGTGGCGCCGACCGTGCCCTGGTCGCCCTGGCTGGTGTAGCGGCCCAGCGCGCTGTTGTAGAAGGCGTCGTTGAAGGCGCGTTTGATGGACGAGGCGAGGTCGCGGTACTCGCTCGCGTCGCCGTCGCGCCCGATGAGTTCGGCCATGCGCGCCATGCGGTCGGCGACCTGGTGGTAGGCCCAGGTGCCGGTGATCCGCCCGGAGGTGGGCTCGGCGGAGCTCCAGTCGGCGAGGGCCGCGTCGACGATGTGCGCGTCGGCTCCCGTGCCCGCCTTCTTGGTGCGGATGTAGGTGAGGAAGGCCTGCATCCGCGGGTAGACGCGGGCCATGGTCTGTGTGTCGCCGTACGTCCGGTACAGCAGCCACGGCGTGAGGACGATCCCGTCGCCCCAGTTGATCTCGTCGCCGTACCGGCCGAGGTAGCCGTAGTCGTACACGGGCGCCTTCAGCGCGACGTTGCCGATGTTGTCCCCGGCCCGCGACTGGCCCTCCACCAGGTGGCGGGCCATGGTGCGCAGGTAGGCGCCGTAGCCGAAGGTGCGGTGCAGGGCGCCGAAGGGCTGGAGGTAGTCGGCGGGGTAGGCGAGTTTCTCGCGGCCGGGGCAGTCCGTGAAGGTGGACATGGTGTTGCTCATGATCGAGTACCGGGCCATGCGGTGGATCCGCTCGACGCGCTCGCTGGAGGTGCGGACGTCCCCCGCGACGGGGACGTCGGCGTGGAGCTGGAGTCCGGTGAGCGTGTCCTCGGTGGGGGTGTAGCCGGCGGGGAGGCCGGTGACCTGGACCCACTGCATGCCGAAGTAGTGGAAGCGGGGGTGCCAGGTCTCGCCACCGGGCGCGCCGTACGTGGTGTAGGCGTCGAAGACGTCGGTGCCGCGTACGGCGCCGCCGCCCATGACGGAGAGCTGGTTGACGGTGCCGTCGGCGTTGAGGGACTCGGCGGGCCGCATCGTGACGGTCGTCCCGGCGGGCAGGGGGCCCAGGCGGAGCTGGGGCCAGCCCGCGAAGTTCTGGCCGAAGTCGAAGACCCAGACGCCGGGCCGGGGCTGGGTGATGCTCGCCGGGCGGAGGCGGGCGGTGATCTTCACGGGTTCGCCGACGCGCCAGACGAGGCTGGTGGTGAGGTTGGGCGGTGGGGCGAAGCCCGCGGCCGTCCAGCCGGTGGGGGTGCCGTCGCGGCGTCGCGCGGTCGGGGTGAGGTCGGCGCCGGGGGCGTCCCAGCCGGGTTGTTCGCGGCGGGCGTCGTAGTCGGTGCCGGAGAACCAGTTGGCGGTGGTGTCGGGGCCGAGTGCGGTGCGCCAGGTGCGGTCGCTGACGATCGCGGTCACCGTGCCGTCGGCGCCGGTCAGTTCGAGGCGGGCGATGAGGCGGGGGGTGACGGCGGCGCCCGCGCTGGGGTCGGTGCTCGCGAGGGGGTTGCCGGAGCCGGTGACCCGTGCCCCGGTGGCGTGGGCGTGGGTGAGGCCGGGTTCGAAGGTGATGCCGGTGCCGTCCGCGCCCGCCGTGCCGACGGCGGTGATCCTGCGGGACTCCAGGCGTACGCCGCCGTCGCCGGTGTCGACGTTGACGGTGCCGCCGAGGTGGTAGCCGGCGACGCCGCTCACCTTGACGGTGGTGGCGCCCGCCCCGGCCGGTGCCACGAGCGTGCCGTCGCCCTTGAACTGGCTCTGCCACCAGGTGTACGGCGCGGTGCGCCCGGTCGCCGGGCTGGTGACGGAGCGGGTGACCAGGGCGGTGCCGTGGCCCAGGGCGACGCCGAGGGTGTTGGCGCCGGGGCGGACGAGGTGCGTCACGTCGTAGGCGCGGTACTCGGTGGAGAGCTGGTAGTTGGAGTTGCCGGGGGCGAGGACCTCGTCGGTCACGGGGGCGCCGTTCAGGGTGGCCTCGTGCAGGCCGACGCCGGAGAGGTACAGCCGGGCCCGGGTGGTGCGGCCGGGTGCCTCGAAGGCGCGGGCGAAGAGCGGGAGGGGCTGGTCGAGGGTGCGGGCGGGGTGTTCGATCCAGCGGGCGCCGCCCCAGTCGGAGGGTCTGAGCAGGCCCGTCTCCCAGGTCGCCGGGGTGCTCCAGCCGGTCGCCGAGCCGTCGGTGCCCCAGGTGCGGACCTGCCAGACGACCTCCTGCCGGGAGCGCGGCGGCGGCCCGCCCCAGGGGATGTCGTGCTGGGCTGCCGAGCGGACCGTGCCGGAGTCCCACAGGTAGCGTCCCGCCGCCAGGTCCCGTGCGCCGCGCGCGGCGCGGATGCGGTACGCGGCCTGGGTCCAGCCCCGGTTCACGCCCGCCGTGCGCCAGCCGAGCCGGGGCGCGGTGTCGTCGACGCCGAGGAGGCGTCCCGTACGGCCGTCCACGGTCAGGTCCCTGACGGTGGGTCTGGGGACGGCGTCGGACTCGGCGGCCTCCGCCTCGGCGGGCAGCCCCGGAGCGACGGCCAGCGCCACTCCCGTCGCCGCCAGCCCTCCGACGACCTGTCTGCGGCTGAGGATGCCGCTGCGTTCCTCGGACATGCGAGCTCCTTCGAATCGGCCGTTCAGGGTGCGTCGCCTCGATCGGCCCGTGCGGCGGGGATGGTGTGCGAGTCGTCCAACTCCCCCTCCCAGCAAGCCGGAACCGATCCCTCCAAGGCTGCCCGGATCGGCGAGATCGCCAAGCGTGACGCCTGGGTCCGCAGGGGTGCGGCGACTCATATGAGCCGATCTCCCGACAGCCGTCGCCATTATGCGGAGCGCCTGCCGGTGTCCTGCCGCGACGCGCTGACGAGGCGTCAGGGTGTGCTCCGCGCAGATCACGGCTGCCTTCCGGCGCCGTGAAGGTTGTCCGGTTCCGCCGCCTCGCCCGGCGGGGGCCTTGCGCCGGGCGTGTCCGGGGTCC